>JBFYSM010000198.1:0-28483 GCA_041301605.1 Chloroflexota bacterium
GATGGCGATGTAGCGCTCGATCCCTCTTGTATCTTTGGCAAATTTCATGCTACACTCCTATAGTCTCAAGATTGGGACGTGGATTTTCGGGTGATGAGTGGCAAGTACCGATGCGGGCTTCGGTGTGTACTCACACCATCCCAGATTAGAGTCCGCGGGTGTCCAAACCTGCCCTGAGCTTGTCAAAGGGTAACGCAACGGGTTCACTTCGCAAGATGAAGTCATCCCATACCGGCTGCCGGACCACCCAGACACTCGCGCCCTGTCAGCGTCCCCGCGGCGGTATCGCCTGGAGGATACGCTGACACCACATCCCAAGCAAGTACATTCTAATAACGCAAACCGTTAGGCCGTTCTCTAGAAGAAAATCACCAGATTGACAAAACCATAATACTGACTATAATTGTGGTCGATGACAAAGCTTCCGAAGTTCGCACTAGTGTTTGCGCCAGAAGTGATCGAACATCTTCGCGCGATTGAGCGCAAGTATCATGCACTGGTTCAGACGGTCATTGATGAGCAATTGACCTTCACTCCTGAAAAGGAAACAAAGAATCGCAAAGTGCTTGAACAGCCCGCTCCATTCGGAGCCACATGGGAGTTGCGACTTGGACCATCCAACAGATTCAGAGTGTTTTACGAAGTAGATAAGCAGCGACAGATAGTGCAAATATTGGCAATCGGTGTCAAAGTAAGAAATCAGCTGTTTATTGGCAGAGAGGAGTTTGGGAAATGAGAATCGCACCATTGGCAGACGTAAAAGCACGGCTAAGTGCTTATTTGGAAGAGTCTTCCACCAACGGGCCAGTAATCATAACGCGGAATGGGAGGGCGGTTGCGGTATTACTTACTCCGGCGGATGATGAAGACTTGGAGAGCTTGGTATTGTCGCGTTCGCCACATTTTCAAGCGTTATTGAATAGGTCTCGAAAAAGCATCAAGGCTGGGAAAGGATTATCTCGAGATGATTTCTGGCGGGCAGTAGCAGAACAGCCAGACCCAGAAACCGAAGTCATTCCGGGTAAAAGAAAAACGGCCTAACACGGGCTCCAGGCGACAGCGGCTTTGCCGCTGCGGGTACGGTGCGCGAGTTGGGAGAAATGGCGCGATAATTATGAGTAGTCTTGCAAGTATCGCCGCTGCTCCTGAGCCAAACCGTTGTACGGCAGAGAAAGCCGTGCGTGTCGATGTTGTCTAACGCGTTCATCGAATCGGAGGCCCGGACCTTACGGCGGCGCTAATTTAACTCCTCGTCTGTGAGCAACGGGTTCATATTTGCAGCGTTGTGAAGCGAAAGAACAAACCGTAAGAAGGCCGGGCGAGCAAAGGCCAATGAAACAGAGCAGAAAGGCAAAGAGCAAAAGACATGAAAGCAAAACAACATGAAGAATTACTCAGAGCATTGAAATCCCGCTTTGAGAAAAACATGAACCGCCATAAAGGTTTTGAATGGGTCAAAGTACAGGCAAAGCTGGAAGCTAATCCTGAAAAACTGTGGTCACTCAGTGAAATGGAAAGAACTGGCGGTGAACCGGATGTTGTTGGTTATGATAACAAGACGGCTGAATACATTTTTTATGATTGTCCAGCGGAAAGTCCTGAAGGCCGCAGGAATGTTTGTTACGACCGTGAAGCGCTGGAGTCAAGGAAAGAACATAAACCGGAAAATAACGCTATGGATATGGCAACAGCCATGGGCATCGAGCTTCTAACAGAAGAACAATATCGAGAGTTGCAGAAACTTGGAAATTTCGATACGAAAACGTCGAGCTGGTTGAAAACACCTCCTGAGATTAGAAAACTCGGCGGCGCCCTCTTTGCCGATCGCCGCTACAACCATGTCTTCGTATATCACAACGGTGCGTCCTCTTACTATGGCGCCAGGGGGTTCCGTGGCTCGCTAAGGGTCTAAATTTCGCACCCATCTCCCAGCGCTCACCCTTCAAATTCCCTATAGCATATCCCTAATGTCAGATTAGCGAAAACCTATTGACTTTTGTCCTGGTTTTTGCTATTATGTAAACGATTACAGTAAACGATTACATAACGTTCTCACTCTTCCCTATTCACAAGGCAATCCGTTATGGGCACTCCACGAACGAGAAAAACGAATACCCAGAAGAACCCGACCATCAAGGATGTTTCCCGCCTGGCAGGAGTCTCCACCGCCACGGTCTCGCGCGTCCTGGCCGGATTCGAGGAGGTCAGCGAGGATACCCGCGGGCGGGTCCTGGAGGCTGTCAGCACGCTCAACTACCAGCCGAACCGCAATGCCCGCAACCTGCGCAAGAGCACAACCAGCAAGATCGGCGTGGTGATCTCCGATATCCAAAACCCCTTCTTTAGCAGTGTTGTCCGTGGCATCGAGAAGGTAACCCTGGTGGATGACTTTACGATCTTCCTCGGGAACTCCGACGAAGACCCCCAGCAGGAGCGGAAGCTGATCAGCATGCTGTTGGAAGAGGCCGTGGCCGGGCTCATCATCGCACCCACCCATGGCGATGCCGGGCATTACCAATTCCTTTTCAACTCGAGTACTCCGGTTGTCATCATCGACCGCCGGTTGCCCAAAGTGGATCTCGATATGGTGCTCGTCAACGGGTATGCAGGGGCTCAGAAGGCCATAGATTACCTGGCTGGCCTGGGGCACAAACGGATTGGCTTCGTGGGGGGGCTGAAACATCTATCGGTGATGAGTGAACGCGAGCGGGGATATATCGATGCATTGAAAAGGAATGACCTCCTCATTTCCGAAATCTATTTACGTTACGGGGATAACCGCCAGGATGGAGGATACCGGGCCATGCAAGAACTACTATCACTGGAACAGCCCCCCAGCGCGGTCCTGATCGCCAATAACCTGATGACCCTGGGCGGACTGCAGGCGATCCACGAAGCCGGGTTGGAGATCCCGGAGCATATTTCCCTGGTCGGGTTCGACGACATGGATTGGGCACCCTCCCTCCGCCCGCCCCTGACGGTGGTGGCTCAGCCGGCCTACGAAATGGGCGAGACTGCCGTCTCCATGCTCCTGGACCGCATCCGCAATCCCGAGCAGGCTCACCAGGTTGTTGTTCTCGATACCCGCTTGATCGTCAGGGCTTCGTGCCGTGACCTGCAAAAATAATCACAGGAGTTACCATGTTATCCAATCTCCCTCGCATTCTCAATCGCAAGACCGGCCGCTTCTCGTCCTGGGATACCACCGGCCGCAACGCGGACCTGTGGCTGATCCCCGCCGGGAAAAGCGTGGTGCTGGCCGATATCCCCGGCCCGGCCCAGATCGCGCACATCTGGATGACGCAGCTAAACCATTACCGCGAGTGCCTGCTCAAGATCACCTACGATGACGCGCCGTATCCATCCGTGCTCGTGCCGCTGGGTGATTTTTTCTGCATGGGTCACGGGCTGGTCAACTCATTCCAGAACGCCCTGTTCTCCGCTTCCACGTTCTTCCCCTACCAGTTCAACAAACCCTGCGCGTTGAATTGTTATGTCCTGATGCCGTTTGCCAAACGCGCCGTTGTGGAACTGGTTAACGAAAGCAACGAGGTGCACCGCCAGTATTTCTACGTGGATTATGAAACGCTGGAAGAGTTCCCGGAAAACATGGGCTACTTCCACGCCGAATTCCGGCGGGCGAACCCGTTCGGAGGCTGGGCCCCGGAGATAGCCGTCAACACCCCCGAAGCCGATGTGCCCAACAAGGAACGGGTGGCCTGGGAGAACAATTACGTGATCCTGGAAACCAGGGGCCGCGGCCATTACATTGGCTGCAACCTGTCGGTGACCAATTTTACCGGCAACTGGTGGGGCGAGGGGGATGACATGATCTGGGTGGATGGCTACAAGTGGCCGCCCGACCTGCATGGAACCGGCAGCGAGGATTATTTCAACCAGGCCTGGGGCATGCAGCCGAACGCCTTCCTGCACAACGGTTCTTCCATCTTCGAGGGCGGAACCATCCCTGCCCCGGAGATCACACTTTACCGCGGCGACAGCGGCTACCAGACCAGTTACAACCTCCACCTCGAGAACCCGGTGCGCTTCACCAAGGAGATCAAGGCCACCATCGAGATCGGTCACGCCAACCACCTCGCCAGCGAGGTCAGCAGCACAGCTTATTGGTACGCTGAAAAGCCTGTAAAAGCGGTGGATGTTCCCCCAGTTCAGCAACGGTTGCCTGTCCGGCGCGATAACAACGGGAAATGGCTCAAGGATCCCGAACGGGAATGCCCCGGCAAGCCGGTCACCCTGACCAGCGAGATGAAAGCCATGAAAGAGAAATGGGCTGAAAGCCACAAAGGATGATGTATGGAAACGGTCTCCCCTGAATCGGTCGGACTTTCCTCCACCCGCCTGAAGCGGTTGGATGACAGCATGCAGCGTTATGTGGATCGCGGCCAGTTGGCAGGTCTCATCACCGTGCTCATGCGCCGCGGACGGGTGGCACACTACGGTTGTTATGGACAGATGGATCTGGCCACGGCCAGGCCGATGCGCGAGGATGCCATCTTCCGCATCTTCTCGATGACCAAGCCCATCACCAGCCTGGCGGTCTTGATGCTGTATGAAGAAGGATATTTCCACCTGCAATATCCGATCTCCATGTTCATCCCGGGGTTCAATGATCTCAAAGTGCTCAAGGACCAGATGAATATCGACTCGGAACAGGTCCCCCTGCAACGCCCGATCACCATCCACGACCTGTTGACCCACACCTCCGGGTTGGGCTATGGGTTGGACACCCTGCTGCCCGTGGATGCGCTCATGTTACAGGCAAGACTTCTGCGAATGGAGGAATGCCTGGCCGAAAAAATGCCGCGCATCCTCCGGTTCCCGCTGCACCACCAGCCAGGTTTGCGCTACACCTACAGCATCGCCACCGATGTGCTCGGCCACCTGGTGGAGATCGCCAGCGGGATGCCGCTGGATGTCTTTTTCAAGCAGCGCATCTTCGAACCCCTGGGAATGAAGGATACGGATTTCTTTGTTCCCCCCGAGAAAAAAGATCGGCTGGCAACCTTATATACCTCGTTCCTGGGAGTTGGGCTGGTCGACATGGCAACGATCGACGCCGCAAACCTGCCGCACTTCATGACCGGGGCCTGGATCGACAAACAAGAGAAACCGAAATTCCTGTCGGGCGGCGGCGGGCTGGTCTCCACGGCAGCAGATTACCTGCGCTACGGGATGATGATGCGCAACCTGGGCGAACTGGATGGTAACCGCCTCGTCAGCCGCAAGACGATCGAGTTGATGACCGCTCCGCACCTGAGGCCGGATCAAGTCATCCTCAGCGGTGCGAGTTTCGGGCTGGGCTTCACCGTGATGACCAGCCCCGCCCTGGCGCAGATGCTCGGCTCGGTAGGCGCATACGAGGCCGGCGGCGCGGCACACACCAATTTCTGGTTCGATCCGCAGGAGGACTTGATGGGATTACTGATGGTTCAATACGCATCGTACACGCCCAGCATGGTCGGCATGGATTTCAAGGTGCTGGCTGCACAGGCGATCATGGATTGAGATTATCGCTGGTTTCAATACGGGCGGAGACGGTCGAGTATCGTTCTTTGCGTATCGAGATCCGCCGCCCTGCTCAACCAGCAATACCGGGTCTCGACACTTGCACCTGCGCTGCAAGTGCAGGTGTACGCCAGGAAAGCACCGGCTACTCGACCCTCGCGAGTTGATTCAAATGCTAACAAACCTTCCCATCCTCCGCAACCGCAAAACCGGACGTTTCTCCTCGTGGGATATATCCGGGCGTAACGCAGACCGGTGGCTCATCCCCGCCAAGTCGAGCGCGGTGCTGGCCGATATCACCGGTCCCGCGCAGATCACGCATATCTGGATGACGCAGTACGACCACTACCGCGAATGCCTGCTCAAGGTCACATATGATGACGCGCCGTCCCCAAGTGTGCTCGTACCACTGGGTGACTTTTTCTGTCTCGGCCACAGCATGGTCAACTCGTTCCAGTCAGCGTTGTTCACTGCCTCCACAAATTTCCCGTACCAGTTCAACAAACCTTGCGCGCTGAATTGTTATGTACCCATGCCATTTGCCAGGCGCGCTGTGGTGGAACTGGTCAACGAGAGTGAGCGCGAACAGCTCCAATATTTTTATGTGGATTACGAAACGCTCGAAGATTTCCCCGCCGATACCGGCTACTTCCACGCTGAGTTCCGGCGCGCCAACCCGTTCCGAGGCTGGGGATCGGAGATCCGTCCCAACACGCCCGAAGCGGAGGCGGTCAACAAAGAACGCCAGGCCTGGGAGAACAACTACGTGATCCTCGAAACGAAAGGCCGCGGACATTACATCGGCTGCAACCTGTCGGTCACGAACTTCTCCAACGATTGGTGGGGCGAGGGCGACGATATGATCTGGGTGGATGGCTACAAGTGGCCGCCCGACCTGCACGGCACCGGCAGCGAAGATTATCTCGGTCACGCTGGCGGGATGCAGGAAGATGCCGCGTTGCGCAACGGTTCATCCATCTTCGAAGGCCGCACCATCCCAACGCCAGAGATCAACCTGTGGCGCGGGGATAGCGGCTACCAGACCGGATACGTTTTCCACCTTGAGAATCGAATTCACTTCGAGAAAGAAATCAAAGTCACCATCGAGCATGGGCATGCCAACCACCTCGCCAACGAGATGAGCAGTGTGGCCTACTGGTACGCCGACAAACCAACGAAAGTACAGGATGTTCCACCTGTTGAGCAGCGTCTCCCCGTCCGCCGCGACAACAACGGTCAATGGCTCAAAGACCCGGAGCGTGAAATCCCCGGCAAACCGGTCACACCGACGGAAGAGATGATCGAGATGAAAAAGAAAGTTACCAAAAATGGGTGACAGGAAAAAAGGTAATGTGTCATTGCGAGGGTCGAGTAGCCCCAAAGGGGCGTATCGCGCCGTCCCCGAAGGGGGATACCCGAAGCAATCCCCTCTGCCGCGAGGAGATTGCTTCGTCGGGCAAAGAACGCCCTCCTCGCAACGACACACACTCATCCCCATCACCGACAGCCACATCCACTTCGTTCATCCCGAACGGATGGACGAGATCCTGGCGCTGATGGATGCCGTTCCCTGCACCCGCTTCAACCTCGTCTGCATCCCCAACCCTGACACCACCACCCACAACCCGGCTGCGCTTTACTTCAAACAGCGTCACCCGGATCGCGCCTACATTTCCGGAGCACTCAACTATACTGCCCTCGCCGATCCCGATCATGCGCCTGATCTTCTTGCTGCACAAATCATTTCGCTCAAAGCCCAAGGCTTCGATGGGTTGAAGTTGATCGAGGGCAAGCCGCAGGTGCGCAAGTTGCTGCCGCACCGGCTCGATGGCCCGCTCTACACGAAGATGTGGGCCGCCGTGGAACGGGAACAGTTCCCGGTTGTTTTCCATGTGGCTGACCCGGATGAATTCTGGGATGCTGATAAATGTCCCGAATGGGCTCGGCAGAAGGGCTGGGATTACTCGGATGGCAGTTACCCATCCAAGGAAGATTTGTACGCTGAAGTGGATAACATCCTGGCGCGGCATCCCAACCTGAAGATCATCTTCGCCCATTTTTATTTTCTCTCCCTAGACCTGGAACGTGCAGCGCGTTTTTTGGATACGCATCCCACTGTCTGCTTTGACCTCGCCCCACACATGGACATGTACCGCGACTTCAGCCGCGACCCCGAAACGGCGCGCGCTTTCTTCGTCCGTTACCAGGACCGGATCATCTACGGCACCGACACCGATACGCGCCCGTTGGTACACGGCGTGGAAGGGTACAAATCCATGCAATCCATCCCGGTGCTCATCCGATCATTCCTCGAATGTGATGGTGAATTCCCAATGGAAAATGGCTCACGCTTTCACGGTCTCGGCCTGCCACGGGAGGTGCTCGAAAAAATATATGCCGCCAACTTCGAGCGGTTGTATGGCTCCCGGCCTGCCCCATTGAAGGATTGGGAATGAGATGCCAAAGATTATTCCTCGCACGATGCGACCCTCCGACTGATTACGAAAGGAGAATATGCCAGGCAGCTTTTCGTTCCCGTTCAATCCCTTTTCACACATCCGTATGTTCCTTGAGGAGAAGCTATGAAGAAGAAAATAGAAAAACAACCGTTGTTACGCAAGACCCACCTGCCGTTATACTTGCTCGGGGCGGCGATGGCGCTCTATGGGTTGGTGAGCGCATTGGTGTGGAGTATTTCATCCAGCCAGGCAATGCGCGGCCTGATAACGGCCGGGCAACTGCGTACCCGTCTGGCCAATTTCGAATCCACCGGCGGGTTGATCACCGGGATCGTGTTTTTCATCCTGTTCATCTGGTGCGCGGTGAATGCCAAAGGTGGGGTGCGGGCAGCTTTCATCGTCGGGATGCTGGCTTCCTTTGCACCCATCCTGGCGGGCCGGGCTGAAACCCTGCTCTTCGATACCCTGGGACTGCGCCTGCCGGCAGGCAGCGTGATCGCTGGCGCTTTATCCACGATCGTTTTCACGCTGCCGATGATGATCTTTTTCATCATCCTGGCGAGCAGCAGGCGCGTCCCGCGCGGCTGCCGCTGGTTGGCCTTTGCATCCATTTTCATCGTACTGGCAACCGCCTTCTTCCCCATCTATGTGACAGTATTGGCGTTCCTGCTCAAACCCGGCGACCCGGCAGTAGGGAGGATGCTCGAGGTCAGTTCGCAGGTGATCAAGCTGCGTTATCTCCTGCCCGGCCTGAGCCTCCTGTTCCTGGCATACATCAGCATGCGCTTCTTGAAAGAACAGTTATCCGCCGAGGCGCAAAACATTCCTCAAGAAGGAGGTCCCAAATGAAACCATCTAATGGAAGTATGATCAACCAACGGCTGGCAGCTCTCAGCCTGGCAGTCGTTCTGCTCCTGGCCGCCTGCGGTGGCAACAACCCACCCGCCACATCGGAGACAACGGCTCCTGCCGCCGATGAATTTTCCGGTTTGAATCTCGTTGTGCCTGCCCGGTATGACCCGCCCATCGAGATGAGTTCGGTCATCACCGTGGACGCGACAGTCAAGTTCCTGGGCGAGAATGACATTCACAACAACGTCTGGACGCGGGCTTACGAACAACTGCTGGGCATACAAGTCAGTTACGATTGGGTGGTCGATGTATCCATGTATGACCAGAAACTGGGCCTATCGGTCAACTCGGGCGACATCCCGGATATGTTCCGGGTCACCCCAAGCCAGCTCCTGCTGTATCAGGAGGCAGGCTTGCTTGCCAACCTGACCGCGGTGTATGAGGCAGAGGCGTCCGCAATAACGCGTGATGTCCTGACACAGGACCCGGTTGCCCTCAAGGCTGCCACGATCGATGGCAAATTATGGGGCATACCGCTCACGGATGCCTCCGTCGCAAACGCCTCGGTGCTCTGGATCCGCCAGGATTGGATGGATGAGCTTGGCATTGCTGCACCGACCAGCATGGATGATGTGCTTGAAATATCCAGGCGCTTTACCGAGGAAGACCCAGACGGCGATGGCGTGGATGATACGATCGGTTTATGCGCTTCGAAATCACTCTATGGGGCCATCGCTAATGTGCAAGGCTTCTTCAACGGGTACCATGCCTACCCCGGCATCTGGTTCGAGCGGGATGGCCAAGTAGTCTATGGATCCGTCCAACCGGAGATGCGCACGGCTTTGCTCGCCCTGCAAGAGATGTATGCCAGCGGCCAGCTCGATCCGGAGTTCGGCGTCAAGGATGTAAACGCTATCAACGAAACCATTGCACAAGGAAAATGTGGCATGGAGTTTGGGGTTTGGTGGAATCCCTATCATCCCCTGAACTTGAGCCAGCAGAACGATCCGACCGCCTTCTGGTCGGCCTTCGCGATCCCTTCGGTCGATTCGACCCCGGCAAAAAGCCAGTACACCACCGCTATCGGATCCTTCCTGGTCATCCGCAATGGGTATGAACATCCCGAGGCGTTGATCCGCATGGTCAATTTCTGGACCGATAACCTGGTCGGTTCCCAGGATGAAGCTGTGCGCAGTACTTTCCTGGGCAATATCGAAGCGCCTGACGTGGTGCTCTATAAATATACGCCCGTGTTGCTCTGGGAACCGAATGCGGCGATCAAGGCCGGGAATGCGCTTCGCGAGGCTCTCGCCAGGCACGATCCTTCCGGGCTGGACCTGGAAGCGCAGTGGCGCTACCGGATCATCCAGGCCTACTATGAGCAGGGCATCCTGGAGGCCTGGGTGGAGGTGGCTACCAATGGCCCGAATGGTTCCAGCGCCATCCTGATGCAGGTTTTGGAGGATCGCGGCCTGATGAATCGTTTCTACGGTCCGCCCACGCCAACCATGGCGGGAAAAATGCCAACCCTGCAATCCATGGAAGAAGAGACGATCATCAAGGTCATCATGGGTGAATCGATCGACCTGTTCGACCAGTTCGCAAGTGATTGGTACAAACTGGGCGGGACGGACATCGTGGATGAGGTCAACCAGTGGGCTGCGAATAATCCATAGCAGTAACTTCTCAATAAATTGGGGAAGATGGGGGGGCGGCTTCGCCGCCCACACCCCCCCGCCCCCCAAGTTATTGAGATGATACCCATAGCACATGATGTAAACCCTGTCACGAAGCATTTTTCAAGCGGCTTCGTGACAGGGAAGAAAGATTACCTGCTTGTTGATCGGTGCCTGTTCGCTCGAGCACGATGGCTGAAGGAGTACCCCATGCGGTCGCGCAAAAAAATCCTACAGGAAATTCCCCTCTTCATCATGTTGGCCCCGGCTGTGATCCTGGTGTTGATCTACTCTTACGCGCCCATGGCCGGGATCGTGATGGCCTTCCAGCGCGTCCTGCCAGGCAAGGGCATCTTCGGTTCGCCCTGGGTGGGCTGGGATAACTTCACCTTTGTTTTGGAAATGCCGACCTTCCTCCAGGTGCTCTGGAACACGATCTTCATCGCCGGCATGAAGGCCATCGCGGGCATCGTGGTTCCTGTGACCGTAGCGCTGATGCTCAACAATGTCACCAGCCATGCCTTCAAACGCACGGTGCAAACAGTCATCTACCTGCCGCACTTCCTTTCCTGGGTTATCCTGGCGGGCATTTTCATAGATATCCTGGCTCCATCCGATGGTGTGGTCAACCAGGTGCTGGGGTTGGTGGGAATAAAACCCATCTTCTTCCTGGGGAATGACAAGGTGTTTCCCTGGACGATGGTGGCCACCGATGTGTGGAAATCTTTCGGGTTCGGCACCATCGTGTATTTGGCCGCGCTGACTGATATCGACCCCACGCTGTACGAAGCCGCGGTTATGGATGGCGCCACCCGTTGGCAACAGACCATGTATATCACACTGCCGGGGATTTCCGGGACGATCATCATGCTCACCACGCTCAGCCTGGGCAACATCCTCAATGCTGGATTTGATCAGATCTTCAATCTGTACAGCCCGCTGGTGTACCGCACCGGCGATATCATCGATACCCTGGTGTACCGTACCGGCATTCTCAACAACCAGTATGGGGTCGCAACCGCGGTTGGGTTGTTCAAGTCGGTCGTATCGCTCCTGCTGATCGGGATCGCCTACAAACTGGCGGCCAAATTTGCAGATTACAAGATCTTTTAGGGAGGCAGACTTCCCATGAATAAAAAAATCGTCAGGCTCCCATTCTTTCAGAACATTGTCAACCTGCTTGTGCTGGCAATCATCGCCCTGGTATGTGCATTCCCAATTATCCACACCCTGGCGCTTTCGCTTTCATCCGCTTCGGCTGCTTCCAGCGGTAGGGTGACCATCTGGCCGGTAGAATTTACCACTCAATCCTACAGCTTTGTGCTGGAGAATCCCGCTTTCCTAAAGTCCTTTGGGGTTTCATTGCTGCGCGTGCTGGTTGGAGTGCCGGTCAACATGCTCCTGACCGTCCTGGTTGCTTACCCGCTCTCCCGCTCGATCAAAGAGTTCCGCCTGCGCGATGGGTTTGCCTGGTTCTTCCTCATCACCGTTCTGTTCTCGGGCGGCTTGATCCCCTGGTACATGGTTATCAGGCAGACCGGTCTGATCGACAGCTTTTGGGCGTTGATCATCCCCGGGGCGCTGCCGGTGTTCAACGTAATCCTGCTGGTCAACTCATTCAGGAATATCCCCAAGGAATTGGAGGAAGCCGCCGCCATGGACGGGGCCGGTCACTGGACCATCCTGTTCAAGATCCTGCTGCCAATGTCCATGCCCATCCTGGCAACCCTGACGCTGTTTGTGGCAGTCGCCCACTGGAATGCCTGGTTCGATGGGCTCATTTTGATGAACTCCCCGGATAAATACCCGCTGCAGAGCTACTTGCAGACGGTGATCATCAATCCTGACCCGAGATTCCTGACCGAACGCGACCTGGCGCTGCTTCAAATGATCAGCAACCGCACCACCCGGGCAGCCCAGATCTTCATTGCCATGATCCCCATTATGGCGATCTACCCATTCCTGCAACGTTACTTTGTAACGGGTATCAAACTGGGTTCGGTCAAGGGATAAGAAAAAACAGATGACACCTCAGCGCATTTTTCGCGATTCGGAATTGCTGCAAATTGCCCTGCCCCTCGGCGGGATCGGCGCGGGCTGCATCTGCCTGAACGGTTACGGCAGCCTGCAGGATTTTTCCATCCGCAACGCGCCCGCCACCTCTGCCGGAGCGGACCGCCACCAACCGCAGGAGGCCGGGTTCGCCATCATCCACTTTCCTAACGAGAACCTGACTCGCCTCGTGGAAGGCCCCTTCCCCAAGGAAAAGATTTACAACCTGGGGCTGCGCTCGCAGGGTTACAACGGCGGCGGGCACGAGGGACTGCCGCGCTTCTGCGACTGTTCCTTCACCGGTGAATATCCCTTCGGCACGGTCGAACTCTCCGATCCAGACCTGCCACTGGCAGTGACCATCACCGGCTTCAACCCCTTCATCCCGTTGGATGACGTTAACTCCGGCATCCCCTGCGCGATTCTTGAATATACACTGCGCAATTCATCTGAACATACGGTGATTTACGAATTCTCGTATCACCTGTCTCATCTCGCCTGGAAAGGCGCAGAGACAAGCGCGCGCAGTGAATCCATGCCGGGACTTGGCATCCATTTCTGGAACGAGGCTCCGGCTGTCTCCCCCTCGTCCGGTAGTGCGGCACTTGGTATTCTGAACGGCAAACCGCTTATCAAAGCCCGCTGGCTGCGCGGCGGCTGGTTCGATGCAATCTCCGCCCTGTGGCGCGAGGTTTCCGCGGGAAATTTCCAATCAACGAATGGTCTCCCTGCAGATGGCAAACCCACCCGCAATGGAGGTTCGTTGCTCGTGAAAGGGGAACTTGCTCAGGGAGAAAGTATCACCTATCCGGTAATCATCACGTGGTATTTCCCCAATATCACCGAATCCTCCGCCACGGGAAGCAACCTGCAACTTGCCAACCTGCAACCTGCATGGCATCCGTTCTATGCAAACCAATGGAAGAACGCTCAAGATGTGTTGCTCTATGTCCGCGACCATTACACGGAATTGCGCGCCCAAACCCAAGCATTCCACGATGCGCTGTTCTCCTCGACCCTGCCTGCCTCGGTCCTGGACGCGGTTTCTGCAAATCTGGCCATCATAAAATCTCCAACAATCCTGCGCCACGAGAATGGTGACATCTGGGGCTGGGAAGGTTGCTTCTGCGACAGCGGCTGCTGCCCGGGCAGTTGCACCCATGTCTGGAATTACGCCCAATCCATCCCACATCTCTTCCCTGCGCTCGAACGCACGCTGCGCCAGCGCGAACTGGAAGAGTCGATGGATGAGCGCGGCCACGTCAACTTCCGCGCCTCCCCGCCGGGAATGCCAACCGCCCACGATTTCCACGCCGCGGCGGACGGCCAACTCGGCGGGATCATGAAGGTGTACCGCGAATGGCAGGTTGGCGGCAACCGCGCCTGGCTGGAGCGCATGTACCCGCTTGCCAAACGCAGCCTGGATTTCTGCATCGCCCAGTGGGATCCGCGTCACGTGGGCCTGATCGAAGAACCGCACCACAACACCTACGATATCGAGTTCTGGGGGCCGGAGGGATTGTGCTCCAGTTTCTACCTCGGCGCGCTGGCGGCCATCTCAGCGCTGGCGTGCGATGCCGGTCACCCCGAAGACGCGGCGATGTACGATGAACTGGCACAGAAAGGCGCGCAGGCCATCGAATCCCGCCTGTTCAACGGCAAGTATTACCGGCAGGAGATCATGGTCAAGGGATTGCGCGATGAAAAGATGTTTACCGTCCCTGACGATGACAGCGACGAAGCGCACCTGCTCAAGGTCGAAGGACCGAAATACCAGATCGGCTCCGGCTGTCTTTCGGATGGCGTCTTCGGCGCCTGGCTGGCGCAGTTGTGCGGCGTGGGAACACAGCAGAGCCGCGAGTCCATCTGCAGCCATCTCGCCGCGGTCTACCGTCACAACTTCAAGCCCAGCCTGTGGAACCACGCCAACCCGCAGCGTCCCGGTTATGCCATCGGTGATGAGCCCGGCCTGCTGCTCTGCACCTGGCCCCGTGGTGGCAAGCCCACCCTGCCATTCGTATATTCCGATGAAGTCTGGACCGGCATCGAGTACCAGGTGGCATCCCATCTCATCGCCGAAGATATGGTTGAGGAAGGATTGGCTATCGTCGAAGCAGTTCGTTCAAGATACGATGGCCGGGCACGCAACCCCTGGAACGAATACGAGTGCGGCAGCTATTACGCCCGCGCCATGGCCAGTTATGCTCTGCTCATCGCGCTCTCTGGCTTTCGTTATTCCGCGCCGACGCGCACCCTGTTCATCGCCCCGCGGCTCGATGGCGACCCGTTCACTTGCTTCTTCTCGACCGCCTCCGGGTGGGGCACGTTCACGTTACGCGCCGACCGGCTCGAGGTCCGGCTCGTGGCGGGAGAATTGCACATCGATACGTTGCACGTTGCAGGTTTTGGAACATCCATCACCGTCCACCCCGGTATCACTGTCCACGCCGGGGAAGCGGCGTCCATTCCCTTGTCAGGAGAATTGTCATGAACCAGATTGCATACCTCGTCGCCAGCGGCGACCTGCGCCTTTCGGCCAACCAGACCTGCTGGCCCGCGCAGGAAGCCATGGAAAAACAGGTCATCGCCGCCTTCCAACGCGAAGGCGTCAAGGTGGTGCGCGCCCACCCGTATGACCCGGTGCAGAAGCACGGCTTTATTTCATCCCAGCGCATGGGCATGGATGTGTTTGCCGGCATCCCGAAGGACGCGCCCGTGATCGCCGCGGTGGCAGTCTGGCAGTACAGTTACCACCTGCTTGCCGGGCTGCGCGACCACCGCGGCCCGATCCTGACCGTCGCCAACTGGTCGGGGCAGTGGCCAGGTCTGGTTGGACTGCTCAACCTGAACGGCTCCCTGACCAAGATGGGCGTGAAGTACAGCACCACCTGGAGCGAAAACTTCGACGATGATTTCTTCCTTGCCGGCATCAGGCAGTGGATCGAGAGCGGCAGCATCACCCGCGTTACTGCCCACGTGCGAGATCTGGATCCTGCCGCGCTACCATCAGCCGAACGCAACCTCGGGCAGTCGCTGGCGCAGGCGATCCGCGAGAAGAAGGCCATCATGGGTATCTTCGACGAGGGCTGCATGGGCATGTACAACGCCATCATCGAAGACGAACTGCTCAACGCCTGCGGCATCTACAAGGAGCGCCTCTCACAGTCTGCGCTGGTGGCCGCCATGCGGACCGTGACCGCAGCCGAGGCGCAGGCCGCCCGCGATTGGCTGAACCAGCGCGGCATGAAGTTCGTCACCGGAATGAACGAAGCCACCGAACTCACCGACGCCCAGATCCTCGAACAATTGAAGATGTACATCGCCGCCATGCGCATGGCCGATTTCTTCGGCTGTGACGCGATCGGTATTCAATACCAGCAAGGCCTCAAGGATATGACACCCGCCTCCGACCTGGCCGAGGGGCTGTTCAACAACCCGGAGCGCCCGCCCGTCCATCACGCCACCACCAGCGTGGAATTGTTCGCAGGCAAAGCCCTGCCACACTTCAACGAAGTGGATGAGGGCGCGGGCGTGGACGCGCTGGTCACGGACCGCGTCTGGATGGCGCTTGGTCTCGACCCATCCACGACCTTGCACGACATCCGCTGGGGGCGCAAGTATGGTGATGATTTCGTCTGGGTCTTCGAGATCTCCGGCGCAGCACCCGCCTCCCATTTTGTGAATGGGTACTCGGGCGCGGCCAGCGAACGCCAGCCGCCGATGTACTTCCCGCTGGGCGGCGGTACGTTGAAGGGCGTCAGCAGACCGGGCGAGATCGTCTGGAGCCGCGTCTTCGTGATGGACGGGCAGATCCATGCCGACCTCGGCCGCGGCACGGTGGTGGCACTGCCCGAAGAAGAAATCCGTGAGCGCTGGGAATCCACCACCGAACAATGGCCAATGATGAACGCCATCCTGCACGGCGTGAGTCGCGACCAGATGATGGCGCGGCATAAAGCGAATCATATTCAGGTTGTGTATACCCCGGATGCCGTGACCGCCAACAAAGCCCTGGCGGTCAAAGCAGCCATGTTCGCAGGGCTCGGCATCCAGGTTCATTTGTGCGGTGATGTAAAGCTCTAAAGCTGCACAGGGGCTGTCCAAAAAGGGTAAGGCGAAATTACAGAGTACTGCGTAAATATTTGAACCCGAATCATCGTTGCCTACCGGCTGAAACGAGATCCCAGGTCAGAAATTTATACAAGGAGAAACCATGAGCAAACTCCTCCTCGGCATTGACGTAGGTACATACTCCAGCAAAGGTGTTCTGGTCGAAACGGATGGCACGCTGGTCAAGACCGCTGTGGTCGAACATGAGATGTCCATCCCCCACCCCGGCTGGGCCGAACAGGATGCCGACGCGGTCTGGTGGGGCGATGTGGTCAAACTCTGCCGCCAACTCCTGAACGGCGACCCCTACCGCGGCGCAGACGTGGCCGCGGTGGCGGTCAGCGCCATCGGGCCATGCATGTTACCGCTCGACTCCCGCGACCGTCCCCTGCGCCCCGGCCTGCTCTACGGCGTGGACGCGCGTGCCAGCCGCCAGATCGACGCACTCAACCGCAAGTGGGGTGAGCAGGCCATCTACGATTTCTCAGGCATGGCGTTCACCAGCCAGGCGGTCGGTCCAAAAATTTTGTGGCTGAGCGAGAACGAACCGGATCTGTGGACGCAGACCACCCACATCACCACCGCTTCGAGTTACCTGATCCTGCGCCTTACCGGCGAAAAAGTGATCGACCGTCACACAGCCAGTCACTACATGCCGCTGATGGATATCCGCTCCCTGGAATGGTCCAACCGCTTCGCCAACGGCCTGATACAAACAGCGAGCCTGCCGCGCCTGGCCTGGAGCGACGAACTCGCCGGGCGCGTCGATGCGGCCGGGGCCGAGGAGACTGGGCTGGCAGTCGGCACCCCCGTGGCGGTCGGCGCGGTGGACGCCCTCAGCGAAGCCATCAGTGTCGGCGTTGTCCAGCCGGGCGACCTGATGATCATGTATGGCTCGACCGCGTTCTTTATTCTCGTGGAAGATGCCCCGCGTCCCGACCCGCGCCTGTGGACAGTTGCGGGCGCGTTCGAGGGCCAGTACAACCTGGCAGCAGGCATGGCCACCACCGGCTCGCTCACGCGTTGGTTCCGCGACGAACTGGCGCGTGATCTCCCCGAAGATACCGCCTACGCCACGCTTTTCGCACAGGCCGAAACCATTCCACCCGGTGCGGAAGGTCTCCTGCTCCTGCCCTATTTCAGCGGCGAGCGCACGCCAATCAACGACACACAGGCGCGCGGTGTCTTTGCCGGCCTGACCCTGGCGCACCGCCGCGAGCATCTCTACCGCGCTGTGCTCGAAAGCGTGGCCTTCGGCATCCGCCACAACATCGAGACCTTCCAGTTCATCGGCGCGGATGTGAAGCGCGTCGTCGCCGTGGGCGGCGGGACAAAGAGCACCACCTGGCTGCAGATCGTCTCGGATGTGGCCGGGATCGCTCAAGAAGTGCCGCAGTTGACCATCGGGGCGAGTTACGGTGACGCGTTCCTGGCCGGCGTGGCCTCCGGTCAACTCCGGCGGGAGGACCTGGCCCGCTGGGTGCAGCCCGGTTCCGAGGTCCAGCCTGAACCGGCCCGCAAGGCGGTCTACGACTCCCTTTACAGCGATTACCGCCTGCTATACGAACGGACGAAAGACATCGTTCATCGTCTCGGAGAAAAACGTGGCTGATCCCGTACTTCAACGCCGCAAACAACGCTGGCTGGAATTCTACAACCTGTCCAGCTCACGGCGGGTGGCATACCTGATCCGCTACTCCCCCGAATTACCCCCACGCCCCCTGCCGACCCCTGATCGCGTCCCGGAACGCATCGAGTGGATCTGGCAGAACTACGTGTACCACCTGCGCCGCATGGACTGGCTGGAGGATGACACTCTCCCCTGTATCGACATGCTGACCGGTACCGAGATCTTCGCCGAAGCCTTCGGCTGCCGCATCCTCTACCCGGCCGACAACAACCCTGCACCGTTCCCGCTCATTCACAACGCTGCCGAGGCTGAAGCCCTGCGCATCCCATCCCTGGATGTACCCCCCCTGCGGCGCGTTTTCGAGATGGCAGATGAACTATCCCGCCGCGCCGGGCCAGGGGCGCTCTTTCGTCTCGTGGATATGCAGTGCCCGCTGGATGTAGCCGCCATGATGTGGGACAAGCTGGACTTCTATCCGGCGCTGGTGAAACACCCTGAAGCGGTGGCCAGCCTGGTCGAAAAGATCACTGCCCTTCAGTTTTCTTTTCTGGACGAGTGGTACTGCCGCTACGGAACAGAGTTTGTGGCTCACTACCCTGATTATTACATGCCATGCGGTGTCACGCTTTCCTTGGACGAGATCGGTGCGGTCAGCGGCAAGATGTTCTTGAAATATTTCCTGCCGCATCTCAACCGCTTCTCCGAACGCTACGGCGGATTGGGCATTCACTGCTGCGCCCATGCCCGTCACCAGTGGGAACACATCAAGAAGGTCACCGGGTTGCGCCTGCTCAACATCAACAACCAGGGCAAAATGGTGGAAGAGGCATATTCGTTCTTTGCTGATTTCGTCGCACAATGGCACTATGACCAATCCCCGGTCCCGCTCACGCCGTTGGAGTGGATGGAAGAGATCCCGGTCGATGCCCACGTTGTTCTCGACATCAATGTAAATTCGCGCGCAGAAGCTCTGAAGGCAAGCGAACAGGCTTCCCTCTGGAATGAATATCATGAATGATTTGTTTTCCCCATTGCCGCGTGCCGAGGTAGTCAAAGCAGTCGAAAGGAAGTATCCCTGTCGCATCCCGTTGGTGATGGCAAAATGGTGGGGGGAAGGTTTCGAGTCGCTGCACGGTTTGGCGCTGAAACAGTTCGACAAATATCCCGAAGATGTTGTCATGGCCTTGATCGAGCCATTCGATTACTCCAGAATGTCGCTGCCATGGGAAGTTGACCTCAAGGGCGCATATGACACGCGCTGCGTGCTCAATGATTGGGCCAAACTAGATGACTTCATCTCCTGCCTGCCAAACCCGGCAGAGGATCCTCAGTTTGAATGGGCAAAGGAGATGGAAGCAAAGGCACATGCCGAAGACCGGTATTTTATTTTCGGGTGGTGGCGCTTATTCTTTGAACGTCCCTGGGAAATACGCGGCATGTTGAACCTGTTGAAAGATTTCGTCACATACCCGGAACAGGTACATACACTATACGACGCTTTGCGCGAGACCTATCTGGCCTATCTGCGCCGCGCCTTGAGCGAATTCCAGTTTGACGGTTTCTGGACCAGCGATGACCTGGGACATCAGAGACAATTATTCATGAGTCCCAAAACCTTCCGGATTTTCTTGAAACCTCGCTATGAACGCATTGGCGCCTTTCTGCACGAACACGGCATCCACTGGTGGTTGCACAGTTGCGGTAACAACACCCTGATCATGGGCGATTTATCAGAAACAGGGGTGAACGTTTTCCACCCCGTGCAAAAGCACACCATGGATGAGCGTGCGGTTGCTTCTCAATACGGCGAACGCATCTCTTTTCTCGCCGGCTTCGATGTCCAGCAAACCTTGCGCACCGCCTCTCCAGAAGAAGTGCGCGCCGAGGTCCGTTTCTTGATCGATACCTTCGACCGGCCCGATGGTGGCATGTGCCTGGCAGCCGGGAACGGTATCCTGCCTGGAACACCGTTGGAAAATGTGGACGCATTTTTCGATGAAGCTTTAATTTACGGAGTAAAGAAGAGAAACCGATGAAAACAGACTATTCCCGCCTAGACACTGCCAGCAGAAAAGATGACCGCTGGCTCATCCTCGGATCGGGAGGCGGCGGCTGCGTCCACACGCTGACCGTCAACCCGCACCGCCCCGCTACGATGGTTGTCTCGTGCGATATGACCGCCGGGTACATCACCCACAACGGTGGAAAATCGTGGCGCGAATTCAATTTAAAAAGCCGCCAATACGCTTACGCCTTCGACCCCCATGATCCCGACACGCTCTGGGTGGGCACGAGTGGACTTTTCCGCTCGCGGGATAACGGCTCCACCTGGCAGCTCGTCTTTCCCAACCCCGCCAAACTCAAGGGCGAGACCCGCCTGGGCGACGAATGCCGCCACAGTTTCATCCCCGGCGATAACTGGCCCGGCAGGAACATCCACGCCATCACCGTGGACCCAGTCCGCGACGGGCAGGTTTTCATCGGCATCAAGAAGATGGGGCCGCCGGAGCCTTTCGATTTCCAGCGGCCGGTCGAGCGCGAAGGCATCCTCGTATATGCGACCGAGGATGACGGGCTGACCTGGCGCGAGGCGGCTGAACTCGACGCGGTGGACATCTACCTGATCGTTATTGACCCGGCCTCACCGGTCGAAGCGCGCCGCCTGCTCGTTTTCACCGAGAAATCGATCTTCCGCGTGGATACTGCCGCGGGCGCGGCCTCCCCGCTCCCCCTGCCGGAGAACGTGCGGTTCCTGAACCATGCCGCCGCCGCAGTGAACCCGGAGAACGGGGATACGGTCTTCTACCTGGACGCCTTCGTGGAACTCCCCGGTTCGCAGGCGGGTTCCACCATCCTGCGCTCGCGCGACCTGGGCCAAACCTGGGATGACCTTGCCCCGGGGATCGCTGCCCTCCACCCCGCTGGACAGCCCTGGATCACGCAGATCTCTGCCTGCGGCGCTGACGCCCGCAGTGTGTGGACCGTCCTCGAGCGCTTCCCCGACCGGGAAACGGACGGCTCCCCCATCGACCGCTACGGCATCCTGCACAGCACAGACTCCGGTCAGACCTGGCGCTGGGTGGTCAGGCATGACGATTTCCACGACCCCGATAACCGCGAGTTCGGCTGGGCGGAGCGCGATTACGGCGCGAAATGGGGCGACCTGACCGGCGACCACCAGATCAGTCCCAAAGGCCGCTTCTGCTGGGACGTGGTTGCCAGCCCCGTGGATCCGGATACCTGCTACACCATGGATTTCTCGACGATCTATGCAACCCATGATGGCGGTCAAACCTGGCAGCAACTGGTTACCAACCTTCATGCGGATGGGTCGGCTTCTTCACGCGGCATCGATGTGCTCGGTGTGTACGGCGTGATCTTCGACCCCTTCAACCCGCAGCACATCGCCCTCCCCGTCACCGACGCGGGCATCTTCCATTCGCTTAACAGCGGGCGCACCTGGTGGCATGACCTGCAAGGCGTGCCCCGCGAATGGATCAACACCTGCTACTGGATGGTCTTCGACCCCGAAGTAAAAGGACGCGCCTGGTCGGCCTGGTCGGCCATGCACGACATCCCGCGTCTGAAGATGTTCCGCGAGGAATTCTTCGCCCGCGACCGGGGCGGAATCTGCAGGTCGGATGACGGCCTGCAATCCTGGTCTCCAAGTGCAAAAGGATTACCGGAACACGCCCTCTGCACCCATCTCGTGCTCGACCCCGCCAGCCCTGCTGGGCGGCGTACGCTCTATGCGGCGGTCTTCAATGGCGGCGTCTACAAATCCACTGACGATGGCGCAACCTGGACGCGCAGGAGCAACGGCATCGACCCGCGCAACCTCTTCGCCTGGCGGCTGGCCCTGCTCCCGGATGGGATGTTATACCTGGTGGTTGTCAAGAACCGTCTCTTGGGGCGAGAATGTACCGGTGCGGTCTACAAATCCACCAACAGCGCCGAAACATGGGAACCGGTGTCCCTGCCTGTGGGCGTGGATTTCCCCAACGACCTGACCTTCGATCCCTCAGGGCGGCTCTATCTTTCCTGCTGGCCGCGGAGCGATGGAGACAGGAATATAGCCGGCGGCGCGTACGCCAGCGATGACGGCGGCCGGACCTGGGATCCGGTTTTCGACCCGGCAGCGCACGTTTACACCGTCACCGTCGATCCGGCCAATCAGTCTGTGCTTTACCTGTCCACCTTCGATGCTGCCCTGTACCGTTCCATCGACCGCGGCCGAACCTGGAAGCCGCTGGCGGGATTCGATTTCCAATGGGGCTACCGCCCGGTCCCCGACCCGCACCACCCCGGCATGCTCTACCTGACCACTTTTGGCAGTTCGGTCTGGTATGGCCCGGCGGAGGGGGTGGATGATGCCACCGAAAACATCAATGATACTTGTCTTTTTATGGGATAAGTCTGAAACCTGTCTATCCTTCCGGGAGAAATCACCTTTACCAAACCTTTACAAAACATTTTTGCCTCCATCGCAATCGAAGAGTACACTTCCATCATTGCCTTCAGAAGAGTAATATCCACCCCAAATTCAAGTAGAATAAACCCATGACGAAAATACTTGTGATCGATGATGAACCCTCCATCATCAACCTGGTCAGCGCCTACCTCAAGCCCGAAGGCTACGAAGTGTTCACCGCTTCGGACGGCAACGCCGGGTTGAAGGCAGCGCGCGCTTTCAAGCCCGACCTGATCATCCTCGACCTGATGCTGCCCGGCATCGACGGCATTGAGATGCTCTCCCGCCTGCGGCGCGAATCGAATGTCTATGTCATCATGCTGACCGCCCGCAGCGAGGAGACCGACAAGATCGTCGGGTTGTCTGTCGGCGCAGATGACTACGTCACCAAGCCGTTCAGCCCGCGCGAGCTGGTGGCGCGCGTCAAGGCGGCCATGCGGCGCATGCAAGCGGTGACAGGCGCAGGCCCGGAAAGGGACGTGCTGTCCTTCAAGCATGTGCTTATCGATGTCAACGCCCACACGGTCAGCGTGGACGATGTCCCCATCGAACTGACCAGCATCGAATTCGACCTGTTGCGCGCCCTGGCCGAAAACCGCGGCCGGGTGCTCAGCCGCGAGCAACTGCTGGACAAGGTCTGGGGCGGGGAGTACTTCGGCGAGATGCGCGTGGTGGATGTCCACCTGGGGCACGTGCGCCAGAAACTGGGCCGCGAGGAACTGATCGCCACCGTGCGCGGCGTGGGCTATCGCTTCGAGGATGAGCCGCTTTAGGAAGCGCGTTTGTAAAAAAAACCACAGATGAACGCAGATGAACGGCCCGACAGTTTTAAGCACATGGTGGTCGAGTAGCCCCGAATGCTCTTTGAGGGGCATACACTTGCGCCGGCATGCAAGTGCAGGTGTCGAAACCACAATTCGAGATCTTCCTGTTATGGTTGGTCCCGATACGGCGGAAGAGCACTGCCTGCTCGACCAACGATGTTGTCAAAACATAAAATCCCAGGTGGCTGGAACACAGGTAAACCAAAAGCCACCATCGTTGGCAAATTCATCAACAAATCTGTGTCCATCTGTGTACATCTGTGGCAAATAGAAATAAAGGATTTCCTCTTGAAGATCGATAAACCTTCGCGTTCTTCTTTCCTTCGCGGTGAATCTTCCCTTTTACGGCTGGAGGCCGCATGTTGAAATACATCCGTGAACATCTCGGGGCGAAATTGGTTCTGGCCAACCTGGCCGTGATCATCATCGGCGTGATCGTCCTGGCCATCACCATCCAGCTCATCATCCCATCCGCCTACGACCGCCACCTGGGCAATGCCAGCGCGGGCACCGGCACGGGCTCGGGACAGGGCCTGGGCCAGGGAGCAGGAGGCCCCAGCGGGGCGCAGGGCACCGGGCGGACGCTGTTCGAGAATTTCCGGGCCGGCATCTTCGAAGCCTTCGGGTATGCCGCCACGGCCCTGGTGGCGGCGGCCCTGCTGGTCAGCCTGTTCCTCAGCCGCCGGATCGTCGCCCCGGTGCGCAAGCTCACGGATGCATCCCAGCACATCGCCGAGGGGGATTATGAGAAACGGGTCAAGGTGCAGGGCGTGGACGAGATCGCCCAACTGGCCGGGCGCTTCAACCACATGGCCGGCCAGCTCGAACAGGCCGAAACCCTGCGCCGCCAGCTGATCGGGGATGTGACCCACGAACTGCGCACGCCGCTCACCTCCATCAAGGGTTACATGGAAGGCCTGGTGGACGGTGTTCTCCCCCCCACGCCCGAAACCTTCAACCAGATCCACCAAGAAGCCGACCGGCTCTCGCGCCTGGTGGACGACCTGCAAGAGTTGAGCCGTGTGGAGGCAAAGGCATTTTCTTTGGATGTTCACCCGGTGGCCGTCTCGAGCCTCGTGCAGACCACCCTGAAACGGCTGGCCCCCCAGGCAGCAGCCAAGCGGATCGACCTGGGCTCCGACCTGCCCGCTGACCTCCCGCCGATCCTGGCCGACGAGGATCGCATCACGCAGGTGCTCGTCAACCTGGCGGCCAACGCCATCCAGTACACGCCCGAAGGCGGCCGGGTAACCATTTCGGCCGGACAGCATGGCGATGAAGTCCAGGTTGCGGTGACCGACACGGGCATCGGCATCCCGCCCGAGCACATCGGCAATCTCTTCACCCGCTTCTACCGCGTTGACAAATCCCGCTCGCGGGGCGCGGGGGGCGGTTCGGGCATTGGCCTGACGATTGCCCGCCACCTGGTCGAAGCCCACGGCGGGCGCATCTGGGCCGGGTCGGAAGGCGAGGGGAAAGGTAGCACGTTCACCTTCAGCGTGAAGACATGCTAGATTTGTTGATCGACGATTGTGGATTGAAGAGGGGGATCGACCGCTAACCCTTCGATACCGATAAATGCGCATCCACGGAATCCAACAGCGTGCTCCAGCCGTACCAGAGGATGCGACCACTATCCAGTTCCCCCTGCAATTCCGGAAGCAATTCCCCCAGGAATGGATGCTGCTCCAGGAGTTCGCGGAGCGCGGTACAGGCATCGGTGCGCATGCGCCTTGCATCTTCTACGTAATTGTGATCCTCGGCATCGTTGGCGCTGCCGAGCACACGCAGGTGGCTGGCAGCCTCGCCGAGGATTTTCTGATGTAGCAGGTCCATCATCATGAGATTCTATCCCATTTCTGTTATTGTCACCAACCCATGGTTTTGTTATACTGGCTGTGGATATTGAGATCAATTCTATGCAGCCGATAAGCTGTCAATCCGCCAAATAGCGGTGAGCTAAAGAACGCTATGAATACTGCCATTGGGCGCCTCAGATAATTCAAAATTAAACATAACGCTTCCATGAAACAATGTTACCTCTGTGGCAAGAACCTCATAAAAAACGTGAACAAGAGCAAGGATCATGTTCCACCTGATTGCATCTTCCCGAAAGATAAGCCTCCCAATTTGATCACTGTTCCGTGTTGCAAAAGCTGTAATGGTGAGTTCAAACAACTTGATGAGAGAATGCGTAATTATCTTGCTCTATTGGCAGGAGATAAATCCGCAAGCGTTGGGCAGATTGCAAAGAGGGAGGTTTTAAGAAGTCGAAAGTGGCAAGAAGTTTTTCGTTCCTACACAAAACAACATCCTATTTTGGTTGACGAAAACGGTAGCTCTCACCTCGTATTCTATTTTGATGATAAAGAACTCAAGACATGGCTGGTTCGAGTCACAAAGGGACTCTTCTATAAACTCAACAGAACCAGAATCAGCGACGTCGCGACCTTTAAAGTTGGGAAGTATCCGCAATTCACTCCACAACCGAGCGAAACCTTTCCTATGGAAAAAGGTTTGGAGTTTCGCCCTTATTTTGTTTATGGAGTGATCCGAGAGGAGAATAATGATTTTTGGGTTCTTTTTTTCTACGATCAACTGATCTTTAGCGTATCTGTTGATTTCCCTGTGCGATAAAAAGGCTTCAGTGAAGTTCATCTTTTTACTTCCGTTGCCGAATCGCGCCGCACGCTCTTCGCAAGGGTGAACGTTGGAGCACCCAGGCAGGGACAACGACGCAGAGCATCGTCGCCCGAATATTGATAACAAATAGCAAATGGTGGGGAAAACGAAGATTCATGACATTTGTCACTTGAATCCAGCCATAAAAAATCGTATTCTATGATTGATTATGATTGTTTTTGATTGAATAAGAGCGATCGTGGAAAACAACTTCGTATCCGGCACCGACCGGCAACTCCAAATCCTCCAGCGCATCCAGCGCCAGCAGCGGATCAGCGTGGCGGAAATCTGCGAGGTTTTTGCGGTCAGCGAGGCCACCGCCCGGCGCGACCTGGAAACCCTGGCGGAGGATGGCAAGGTTCAACGCGTCCATGGCGGCGCAATTGCATTGGCCCCTACCCCACCGGAACAGCCCATCCTCCAGCGCCAGGATGAGCAGGCCCAGGAAAAGGTCCGCATCGGGCAGGCCGCTGCCGGGCTGATCAACGACGGCGAAACGATCTTCCTCGGTTCCGGGACCACCGTGCTGGAGGTGGCACGCAACCTGGGAAGGGATCAAAAACTGACCGTGATCACCAATTCCCTGCCGGTTATCAATGTGCTGGCCGGCAATGAAGATATTACCCTCATCAGCCTGGGTGGGATGCTGCGCGACAGCGAACTCTCGTTTATCGGGCATATCACCGAGCAGGCCCTGGCTGAAGTGCGTGCAGACAAGGTTTTTCTCGGGACGCGCGCCATCAGCCTGGAACACGGCCTGACCCACGAGTACCTGCCGGAAACCATGACCGACCGCGCCATCCTGAAGTCCGGCCAGGAGATCATCGTGGTAGCCGACTATACGAAATTCGGGCGCGCCGCGGCCATCCTGCTGGCCCCGTTGGAACAGGTGCACACCATCGTCACCGACGGGCAAACTCCGCCCGATTTCATCGAGGCGGTTCAAGAACGCGGCATCCGCGTGATCCTTTCTTAATTCTTCGTTCCCTTCGTGTCCCTTCGTGGATTAAAACCATGCTCCTCGAAAACTTCCACCCCCAATCGAAACTCATCACCAAAACCACCCTGGTCGAAAAGCCGCACTTCCCGGCCATCGATGCCCATAACCACCTGGGTGAAGATTTCGGTGGGGGTTGGGATAAGCGTCCGCTCTCTGAGTTACTTGACCTTTTGGATGCTGCTGGCATTATCCGTTATGTCGATCTCGACGGCGGCTGGGGTGAGCACCTGCTCAACGCCCATCTCGATCACTTTAAACAGCCCGCCCCGGAACGTTTCATGATCTTCGGCGGCGTGGACTGGAGCCAGTGGCCGGAAAAGGGAAATGCTTTTCCCGAATGGGCGGCGGGCAGGCTCAGGGTTCAGAAAGAGCGCGGCGCACAGGGGCTGAAGATCTGGAAGGGATTCGGCCTGCACGTCAAAGACCACGCCGGCAAGCTGGTGGATGTGGATGACCCGCGCCTCGCCTCCATCTGGGAAACCGCCGGTGAACTGGGCCTGCCGGTTATGATCCACGTGGCGGACCCGGTGGCCTTCTTCGACCCGATCGATGAAACCAACGAGCGCTGGGAGGAATTGGGCGCACATCCCGATTGGGCCTTCACCAGCCCGCCCTTCCCGCCCTTCCTGCACATCATGGATGGGCTGGCCAACCTTGTAACACGTCACCCGAACACAACCTTCATCGGCGCGCACCTCGGTTGCTACGCGGAGAATCTGGCCTGGGTCGCTGCCCTGCTCGACCGCTGCCCGAACTTCTTCGTGGATATCTCCGCCCGCATCGGTGAACTGGGCCGCCAGCCTTATACAGCCCGGCGCTTCTTCCTGCAATATGCCGACCGGATCCTCTTCGGCTCGGATATGGGGCCCTACCCCGAAGCTTACCGGATCATCTACCGTTTCCTCGAAACCGACGATGAGTATTTCAACTACAACACCACTCCCATCCCGATGCAGGGCCGCTGGTACAGCTACGGCATTTCCCTGCCGGATGAGGTGCTGGAAAAGATCTACTTTCGCAATGCTGAAAGAATATTGCTGAACAACGGATAAAACATGGAAAAAGGACAATTCACCCGCAAAGAAATCCAATCCCAGCCGGAAGCCTGGTCTGCCGCGCTGACTGTTTTGGATGAAAGTCGCCGGGACGTGCTGAACCTTCAGCCTGCCCGCCGTTACAGCCAGATCATCTACACCGGCTG
>JBFYSM010000268.1:0-9904 GCA_041301605.1 Chloroflexota bacterium
CTTATCAGCGGAAGGATCTCTCTACAGAAATACAGGGCCGCGTCCGAGCAAGGTGGATAACTCATCTTCCCGATAAAGAGCAGATGTGCTGCATCCTGGTTTTCTGGAAGGGGTTGATAGAATCGCGTATCAACGCCATTGGGAATCACCTCGATTTTTAAGGCCGGGTTTGCTTCCAACAAAACTCGCCGGTCCATTTCGGATACTGTAATGCAGCGGTTGAAGCGATTGGCATAAAGAGGTTCCCAGCGCCGCATCATCTGGTAATTGAGCCAAGAGCGAAATTTACCAACAAGCTTTTTCTCGATCCGGTAAATGCTTTCATATTGGGCAAATTCGATATTTTCGAAAACCAATATACTCTTTCGTTGTAAGCGTGATGGAAGGGCTTCCAGGTATAAGGCTGTATGGGAGTTGATGATTAGCACCAGATCAAAATCAACGGTAGAAGCAAGATGCTTTATCTTTCTTTTCAATTCAGCAGAGTGGCGGAAATATAATTCCAGCGGTTTGCCGGTCATTCCATACAGCATCAGCCCTGGTATATGCAGGATTGGGTGTCGGTTTTTTACATGAACATATTCCACTCCGGCACAGAAGCTTGCCAAGTGTTGTATGCCCAATTCATCGGATGGATTTTCCAGGAAAGTTGCAAGCCATACTTGGTGCCGATCCGCCATGCGACGAAGCAGGTTATATTCTCGTATCCGATCTCCAGATACAGGCGGATAAGGGCTGATATCGCTGATGATCAGTATACGCATTTAGTTGTTTCCTGAGTTGTGATCACTGACCAAAGAAAGAACTTTAGCCAGCTTGTGGGTTAATGCCTGACGATCATATGCCTCGATACCAGCAGGACTGATGCACAACGATGCATTTGAAATGGCCTGTTGGTATACATTCAGAATGGCATTTTTTATTCCAGCGATGTCGGATGGGTCAACCGTGATTCCGAGTTTGCGTTGTTCAATGAAATCTGCTGCAGCCCCTGGACAACTGAGCAGTAAAATTGGCGGTCCACCGGCAGCCCAATACTCGTAGATCTTTCCTGGGATCAGGGTGGCAAAGCCCTCATAGTTGATCGCCAGCAGCAAATTGGCCGATTTTATCAATCGAAGAACATCATTATGTGATAGGTGCCCCGTTCCTTTCACAATGCTCGATATCGAACATTCTTCAGCTAACTGTCGATGACCGCTCGGGAAATCGCCTGCAAATACAACCTCCAACTCTTCAGCCAATTCGGGTTGCTCTTGTATGATATTGTGAACAGCCTGAAAGAGTGCGTCCGGGCTTCGTGCCCAGGCTGTTGAGTCGTTCAGGGATCCTGTGTGCAATATTGTGAACTTCGAATCCTTCACCAGGGCGGGTGTTGTTCTTATGCCTTCGAAATCCTTCAAGTCGACTCCGTTTGGAATCAGGATGAATTTATCACTGGGCTCTCCCGGGTAACGAGCCTGGAAAGCTTTCTGGCTCCATTCTGTAACGAGGATAACCTTGTCAGCCATCTTGACCACCCAACGTTCCAATCCCTTCTCCAACATTCGACGCAATTTTCTTCTGGATTTGTACCAGGGTGTGTCAATCCAGTCATCCCTGTAATCCAAGATCAAAGGTTTCTGCGTGAGAACTTTCAAGAATGCTCCAACGATAGTGGCTGAGTGGGGTGGGCAGGTGGCAAAGATAACATCGATATCTTCGCTCCTGACGATTTGCCGGCCTCGTTGCAGGGCGAATGGCAGCCAGGCAAGGTGCCGGTCGGGAAGGAGAAGTGTTCGTAGCGCCCACCGACGCCCTGCGCCGAACACCTTGACGATCAATGCCGTAAGTATGTTCCGTTGGGCGAATCTTCTTTCATCTTCGAGGAATTTAACTGACGGCTCTCCTGCGGTTGTTCGGATGACCTTTACTTCAGGTGGAATCTCTTGGAGCATACTTTCACTCCCCACCTTATTAATGGTTTCGTAATCATTATCATCCTTGATGGTTAGAACAACAGGCAGCCAATCCAGCGCGGGCAAGTATTTTGTAAATTTCACAGCGCGAATCGAATGACCGACAGACAGAAAAGGAGGAAACGCTCGGGCAATGATTAGAACTTTTTTCATTTCTGTCACCTTCATAAATTTTTCTCGTGAAACTTTTCATCGATGAGTTGGAATTGCCAGCGGAACGAAGTTCCCCGGCTATCCAACGAGCCAATCCACTTTCCATGGAGTTCATAGTTTTCTTCTTTTGCATCATACTGCTTCGAATACCATGTACTTCTCAATTGCGGAGTGGGGAAATCATCCGGAAAGTACACATTGACAAATGGACAGCCATCTTTGATCACTGTAAGGAATCCATCATGCAGATCAATGGTCAGACCGGGGGCGAAATGGAAGAACCACTCCAGGATATGCTCGCCTTGTCCCTTGAAAACATCCACCAATTCCCAACTCCCTGGTCGTGAGTGGGACAGGTTTCGGGTGAACAGCACTTCACCCGGTAAAGGCAGTTCTGCTGATATTTGTTTCTCGTTCCACTCGATGCATCTGGCTTCGGGAACTTTATTCCAATTGAAATAAGGTATCGGAGAGGCCTGTTCGTGACCATCAACCATCACTGTGTTATGTGCTGCGGTCAAGCGGAAGTGATCACGCCAAGTCCCGTGGTATGTATAAGAACCCGAATCGACAAGCAAGGGGTGACCATTCATCCAAAGGACAAAGCTGAGCAGATCGCAATGCGAGTGGGAGCAACTTCCTTCATTTCCCAAGCCGAACGGGCCGCATCGCATCATTGCGAGATCTGTATCAGGTGACCAGGCATCTCGAATGATATTGATGCCCGCGTTCGGGAAAGATCGGGATGCTTGTTCGGGTTTACGAGCTTCAACCTGATCCCAAAGATTCAAACCGTTCGGACCGAGCAGCCAGAAAGATTCTTCATCGAACCGATTGGCTGCGTATTTCCAATCCGGACGTTCGAACAATGCAGCTCCTGATGATAATATGGGGCGGAAATCCCAGAAGTCTTTGTCTTGGCCCAGACCCAATACGCGGCCGTAATCTGCATCTCCCCACATGGGGGCGAAGCCATCTGGTGTCATGCTGGCCAATATATAGTCGATCATTCGCTCCAGTGTTCCATCGAGTATTGGTTCCCGCGAGAGAATGCTTCGATGGCTGCTGGCTACGATGAGGAGTAGAAACTCGGCAACAAAACGGTGATACCCTGTTGCTTGTTCCTTGTTCACACCATCCAGGTGTGTTTGCGAAATGAGCTGTTCGGCGAGTAAGTGCAAGCCCGTATCGTGCCAAGTTGCCGCTGCTCGAAATTCGGGGAAAGTGGCGCCCACCAGAACTAAACCTGTCAATTCGCCCAGAATGTGATTGTTTGGGAAATCATTTGTTGTTTTGGTTTGCAGGTGGTGGATCAGGAAGTCTGCCTGTTGCCACAGGCTCTTCAAGAAGATCTTGCCGGTTTCTTCGCGGAACTCTTTTGAGTTACGGACAAATTGAAAGGTTACAGCCCACGCAATAAGGCGGAGAGAAATTTCCAGGCTGGAATACCAGTTCAGGCCATGCTGCACTGGGTTGGCCTTGATCCAGCTCTGGATTTGGGAGTTGAGAGCATTTATATATCGTTTGTCGCCAGTGAGCCAGTAAGCGATTCCCAGGCAATCGAAATATTGGTGCCGGTTCAGTTCCCAGGTAAACCTGATATCGGCGGGGCGTGCAGGGGACCAAAGATGCTCTCCCATGCGGCTCATATGTAACAGCGGCCATTGCCAACCTGTAAATGGATCACGGTGCCAATCGATACCATCTGGGAATTGAACTGTGTGACCAACAAGGCGGAATTCGTTCCTGCATGCGGCATCGGCAATTGCCAGGATTGCTGCGATATGCTCCGGGAAATTTTGATGTAAAAGTTGAGCGGTTTCCTGCGGGTTATCATGAGGCAGCAGAAACGAGGTATACGACCGCTTGGCCAAATGATCGAGGAAGGCATCGACGGAATTCCATTGGCCAATTGTTCGCTTCAAAAGTGCGGGATCGCTCATCTCCCGACGGGCCTTCCAACCCCACCAAAGCGATTTGCCATATATTGTGGTCGTTTTCGTGATGCGTACTCCTATACGCCGAACTGTTTCCGCGGCGCCTAATTCGCGAATTCGTTGACGATAGTGTTTAATGGTGTTCTGCATAGTTATTCACTCAATGGTATGAAAAAACGTTTGGCCCGGCTATTTATGATTTGAATAATCATTCTTCTTAGTGACTCCAATTATCCTGCCCGTCATGGTATGGAAAACTTGAAGGACTGCAAGTTTTTCCTCTCGGTTTATTTCTCCCGCCAACCAAAGAACTGCAATGTAGATGAATACCGCAACGGCTATGCTTAGCATGAGAGATGCAAATGAACCAATACTTGCCCGGGATGATATGGCAAAGGTTCCCCAGGCAACCAGCCCCATAACTGTGGATGCACCGACCACTCTAAGTAGCGATAGATACGGGAATTGCCAATTTAGGTATGGCCGCGAGCTGATTGCCTGCAAAACAACAAGAAGGATATATCCAATCAGTGTTGTAACCCCTGCAATGAAGTAACCAAACCGTGGAACAAGGAGTATATTCAGCCCAAAGTTGACGATCGCAGCCACGATGAAATTGATGCCGATTTTCCGAGTATCTTTTGCGATCAATGTGCCTCGACTGGCTATTTGTGATAAACCATAAGCAAAACCGGCGAAAGCAATGTAACCAACTATTCGATAGCCCTCATGGTATGCACTGCCCGTTAAAATCGTTGTAAAAGGAGTAGCCAGCACGCTCAAGCCGATTGCGGCCGGCAAACAAACAATGAGAAAGACCCGAGTTATCATTTTGACAGTCTTTTCTGTTGCTTCTTTTCCCTGTTCTTCCCAAATGGTGTTCACCATTGGCCCCATGCTCAACAGGAACAACGCAACCAGTATGTTGATGGTTCTATCTGACAGGTTGTAGATTGCCGAATAAATGCCTGCTTCGCTTCCAGATCGAAGAAAACTGATGATGAAGCGATCCGATAGCCGCAAACCCCAAAAAGCCATATTGCCAAGCGCCAAAGGCCAGGCATATTGCCACAGCGAAAAAATATCCGAAGTTCTGAAATTCTTTCTCCCAAGGCTGACTCCCCTGATGGTTGTTCTTAATAAAAACGGTAGAACAATAATGGTAACACCCAATGTTGCCCACATCAGGCCTTCAACTCGCATACCTGCAACGATTACCAAAAACAAGCCCAATCCAAGGCTGCCATAATTGACAGATAAGTTGATCCACGTGTATAAACCACTCCGGTTCTGGGCTCTGGCAATCTCCGAGAATATTGTAAAAACACTCTGGAACATGAAAATAAGGATGCCGATCGGTAAGAGCGAGACCAGATCCTGTGGAAGTTTTGAATGGAATAGGGCAAGCGCCAGGAAACTGATCCCACTGAAAACAGCAATGGTTATACCTGTTGTGATAAGAATACTGACAAAGAAAACACCAAGCTGTGACCTGGTCTTATAAGCAGGGAATAAGCGGATTGCACCAGCCCCAATTCCCGAACAGGCGAGGGCAAACAAAAAATCAGAAACACCGAGCGCGAGGGCCCAGTTGCCATACTCAACGGGGAGGAGGATGCGCGTCAGAATAGGAGCAGTGATCAACCCGGTCAGGGCAGGCAAGAACTTTGAAGGCAGGTAGATCAGCAGATCCTTGACAAACTTTCTTAGCATTGTTTCCTCAATAATAGAACTTCGAAATAACAACAATCAACTGGTACAGGCGTTTGAGCACGGATTTCCAATTGCGTCCATGTACTCTGCTTTGATTGGAATTCTTTGTTCCAATATCCCGATTTTTCCTCGTTCGGTTCGCTTTACATGTTTCACAACATCTATTTTGATTACAAATTCATCCGGGTGGAGCTTTTGATAGAGTTCGTGCTGTAGTTCTGCTCTAACCTCAGTTTCTGAATAATTCGGAGCCACAGCGATTTGTACGATAAGCTCTCCTTCGCGTTCCTGAATGAATTTCAGCTCACTAAGCTTCACAAATGAGTTTCCATGAAGGCTCAGGCAGGTCATCAGGGGCATAATCTTGCCGCTTTTCGAGAAAATCAATTCGCGCAATCGACCCTTGAAATTTTTAACTAAAGTCGCCTGCCTTGTGCATTTACAAATATCGGGGCCATATTCTGCAATATCATCTGTCACGTACCGGATGATGGGCATACAAAAGGTATCAAATCCTGTACCAACCACTCTTCCGGAAATACCAGGCATCTTTATCGGTTGATTGAATCGATCGACTAACTCGAGGATTCCATACTCCATGTTGACATGGTAGCCCTGATGTTGTTCGCACTCGACTGCATCTGCGGCGCGCTCCGTCATGCCATACCCGCTGAAAATTTTACAACCAAACTGAGACTCGATTAATTTTCTTTGTTCTGGATATAGTGTTTCAGACTCGCAAAATATTGCCTCGATGGATGGACTACAAATTGAATTCCTTTTCATAAACCTGGCAAAGATTTCGATACTCGACGGGTATGCATGTATAAAACTCGGTTGAAATTTTTGGATTATTTCAATGTACTTGAAAAGGTGATCATCATCCATCTCGAAGGATGACAAGATCAACTCATTATGGCCTGGGTTGTAATCCCACCAGGCTCTCTTCCCCTGTGTACTCTTTCGTAGAATTGTGTTACCTCGCAGAGTCACAATCCGGTCACCCAATTCGTACCCTGCCCAGTTCCACTGCCGTATAACATATACCATTTCGTTAACATCAACGGTATATTTGTCTTGATATACTCCTAAAGGTTTGCCCGTTGTTCCACCAGTAGTTATGAGACGGAGCCTAGAGCGGTCATAATTACGAGCAACCATATCTTCCAGATTCTTGCTGATATCTTCTCTGCGAAGGAGTGGTATTTTTTGGATATCATCCAGAGAAGCAATGTCTTGAGGCTTTAATTTAATTTGATCGAATACACGCCGGTAGTAGGGCACGTTCTCGTATGCATGCTTCACAAGCGCTTGTAGATTCTCCAATTGAAAGTTCTCAAGCTTACTCCTTGACCACCATTGGGTATTATCCAGCCAGGCAGAGTAGCGTATAAAATCATTGTCACCCCAATGAGGACGAGGTTTTACAGTGTATTTCAGCTTTCCATATCCTATTTGTGCGTCGAGTGGCAAATGCCTGCGGAGCACTTCAAACTTTGAGTCTGACATCGAGGTTCTCCTCAGAAAACATGGTCATACAACCAATCTCGCGTTCATTCATCAACTCTTGTATCAAAGAGCGATCATTGAGTGAAAATCTAATTCCCGATGTATTCAAGATAATCGGCCTTAACGGGTAATTTCTGGTCAAGCAATCCAATTTTCCCGCGCAGATTCCTTGAAACATGGTTTACAAAGGTAATCTGAACAGAAAACTCATTTTCATCCAATAGGTTGTATATCTCTTTGTGAATCTCATCCGTTATCTCCGCTTGCGAAGAACCCGGTGCAAGCGCTATATGGATGATGAGATCACCTTCTTGCTCTTGTACAAATTTCATTTCTCTAATCTTCATCATGATGGGCCCATGAAGAGGGCCGTAAACCGCCGAAAAGGGAACTACATATCCGCTCTTCGAGAAAATCAATTCGCGTAATCTTCCTCTAAAATTCTTGACAAGCGTGGCTTGCCGATTGCAGTCACAAGTGATCGGAGAATATTCAGCAATATCATCTGTTACATAACGGAGCAAGGGCATGTAGAATGTATCGAGCCCCGTACCAACTACTCTTCCCGGCATACCAGGCTTTTCTATTACCTGGTTATCTTTATCCAGAAGTTCGAAAATGCCATATTCCATGTTCACGTGATACCCTCGGTGCAGTTCACACTCTACTGCATCAGCGGCGCGTTCGGTCATACCGTATCCACTAAAGATCTTGCAGTCAAACTGAGATTCGATCAGGTTTCTTTGCTCGGCATACAAGGTTTCCGATTCGCAGAATATTGCCTTTATTGTAGGAGCGGCGAGAGCATTCCTTTTCATAAACCGCGCAAGGATTTCAATGGCTGAGGGAACGGCGTAAATGAATTTGGGTTGGAATTTCTTTATTAACTCTACATACTTGAAGAGATTGTCCTCAGTCATATCGTAAATTGACAACCTTATTTCATTGTGGGCTGGATTGTATTCTTGCCAGGCTTTCTTTGAGCCTCTTGTGGTTTGAGGTGGATATTTTAAAGTTACAAATCGATCGCCAAATCTATAGCCAGCCCATCCCCATTGTCTGTATTCAAAAGCTCTTTCGTGAAGTACGGTGATGCTTTTATCCCAATATACGCCCAAGGGCTTTCCTGTAGATCCGCTCGTAGTCACATACCGCAGCCTGGATTTATCTACATTACAGGGTAAGAAATCCTCACTGTTTTTTCGCAGATCATCTTTATGGAGCAGCGGCAGTTTCTGCAAATCAGCTAATGTGATAATGTTTTCTGGTTTGAGTTTCTTCTTGTCGAATAATTGCCGGTAGTACGGCACATTCTCATAGGCATGCTTTACCAGTGTTTGCAGTTTTTCAAGTTGGTATGCCTCAAGTTCTGCTCTCGACCACCACTGCGTTTTTTCGAGCCAGGTATAGTAACGGATAAACTCTTCTTCGTCCCAAATTGGATGAGGCTTGAACCTGTATTTCAGCCACCCGTATCCCATTTGGGCTTTAAGAGGCAAACGCCTGCGGAACAATTCTAACCTTGAGTCAGGCATCGGGATTTCCTTCCAGGTTTTTTCCCTTCTTGACCATTTTGTGCCAAACCCGGAGAATTGTTCTCTTCTCTTCTGTACTGAACTCGCCAAGAATCCATAGAGAACCAGCATAAACTACGATTGCCAGGAAGATGCTCAAAACGAGGAAAGTCAGCGAAACATCCCCTCCGCTATTCGATATTGAGTAGATTCCCCAAGCAGTCAATCCCATGGCAAGGGTGGCAACCAGAACATTTCGCAGGGTTATGAGTGGAACCCGCCAAGTCAGGTGTGGTCGCGACCCCAGGGTATGTAGAACCAATAGAGTGGTATATCCGATCAAGGTCGAAACGGCTGCGGCGATATAGCCGTAGCGAGGAATAAATAGCAATTGCATACCTATATGGATAAGGACGGCGATAATCTGATTGGCTCCAAGTCTTCCGGCTTGTTTCTTTATCGCCATACCCACCAATGCAATTTGCGACAGTCCCCAGGCAAAACTGGAAAAAACAATGAATCCAACGATCCGGGATCCTTCATGGTATTCAGGGGATGTCAGTATTGCCACGAAAGGGGATGCAAATATGGTTAAGCCAACACTGGCTGGCAGGCACAGCAGGAGGTAGATCCGCGTAACCATTGTCAAGGCATTTTCCGATGCTTCGCGGCCTTCATTTTCCCATGTTTGATAGATCAGTGGGGATACGCTCAGGAGAAATAACATCACGAGAAGCTCAATGCTTTTTCCTGATATGTTGTAGGATACTGAGTATAACCCTACATCTCTATCAGGCCGAAAAAAATCGATAATGAAAAGGTCCGAAGAACGCAATCCCCACATGGCCACATTCCCGAGCGTTAAAGGCCATGCGTACTTCCATATTTCACGAGTATCATTTGTGTAAAATCGTCGCGGGTGGAAACCTGCCCCGCGCATAGTCAGGAAAATCAGGAAAGGCAATGAAAAAATAAAAGCCAGGAAAGTGCCCCACAAGAGCCCATTGACGCGAAAATTAAAAACAATAACAAAGATTAAGCCAAGACCAAGCCCGCCGTAGCTCGCGAGCAGTTGGAAGGAAGTGAATAACCCACTTCGCCCTTGAGCCCTGGCCACTGA
>JBFYSM010000293.1:0-2951 GCA_041301605.1 Chloroflexota bacterium
TTCATCAGTGGATGATTTAAATCATGATAAACTTACCCCATGCCCTCCATTGTTGCCCTCGATATTGAAACCACCGGCCTGGACTCCAAATCGGATGCCATCATCGAGATCGGCGCGCGGCGCTTCAGCGCCAGCCGCGTCGAAGATGAGTGGACAAGCCTGATCAACCCCAATCGTCATATCCCGGAATTCATCACCAGCCTGACCGGCATCAGCGATGGAATGGTTCGGCAGGCGCCGCCTATCCAGGATGTTCTGGATGATCTCGAGGCTTTCATTGGCGATTGCCCCATCCTGGGGCACAATATCCGTTTTGATCTATCCTTCTTCCAAAAGTATAAACTTTTCCAGCTCAACGAACGCATCGATACTTACGAAATGGCTTCCATCCTGCTGCCATCCGCAGGGAGATACAATCTGGGCGCGCTGGGCCAGGCGTTAGGAATCCCATTACCTGCCACCCACCGTGCCCTCGATGACGCTCGCGTGACGCATGGAATTTACCTGCGGATGTTCGACCGGGCATTGGAAATGCCGATCGAACTGCTGGCCGAGATTGTCCGTTTAGGTGAGCCGCTGGAGTGGGATGGCAACTGGGCCTTCCAGCAGATCTTGCGGGCGCGTTCCCGGGAGACAGTCGGTGCGCGCCGGGTGCGGGTGCAGGCCGAGGGTCCGCTATTCGAGGCATTGGATGAACCCAAATACCCGCCTCTCAAACCGGTCGAAACAGTCAAGCCCATCGATCCGGAGGAGGCCGCTTCCATCTTGGAGCACGGCGGCCCGTTTTCACAATACTTCGAGAGCTACGAGCACCGCCCCGAACAGGTAGCCATGCTAAAGGCTGTCGCCAACGCCTTATCGTACAGCCAACACTTGATGGTTGAGGCGGGAACAGGCGTTGGAAAATCATTTGCCTACCTCACCCCGGCCGCCTTGTTTGCTCTCGAAAACAATACCCGGGTGGTCATCTCTACCAACACGATCAACCTGCAGGACCAACTCATCAAAAAGGATATCCCGGACCTGCGGGATGCCCTGGGTTTGGAATTGCGAGCGGCTGTCCTGAAAGGGCGCGGGAATTACTTGTGCCCACGCTGCCTGGACTATATGCGCAGGCATGGTCCTCACACCGCAGAGGAGCTGCGGGTTTTGGGGAAAGTCCTGGTTTGGCTGGAAGAAGGTGGCCGGGGGGATCGAACCGAGATCAACCTGACTGGCCCAACCGAACGCGATATCTGGTCGCACCTTTCCGCCGAAGATGACGCCTGTTCCACTGAAGTCTGCATCGAGCGGATGGGAGGCGTTTGTCCATTCTATAAAGCTAAAATCGCTGCCCAAAATGCGCACCTGCTGATTGTCAACCATGCCCTGCTTTTAACAGATGTAGCCATGGGAAGCCGAGTCCTCCCGGAATACCAGTACCTGATCGTGGATGAAGCCCACCATCTCGAAGCCGCTGCAACCGGCGCCTTGAGCGTCCGCATTACGCAAAGCGATATCGAGCGCATCCTGCGAGAGATAGGTAGTGCCAACACAGGTGTTATGGGGTATTTCATCAACAACACCAGGCAACTCCTTAGGCCATCGGATTTCGCCCTGCTCTCGCAGAAAGTGGAACGCGCCACCGATCTTTCCTTCCGGTTGGAGAACCAGGACCGGGCATTTTTCTTTTCACTGCAAGAATTCATAGAATTACAACGCGAAGGCCAGGCGACCAGTTCATATGCCTACCAGGAGCGCATCCTGCCCCATACCCGAACGCAGCCTGGATGGGAGGAAGTGGAAATCGCCTGGGATGCCGCCCACGAGACCCTGCGCCTGTTGTTGGCGCTTATCGGGGAATTACAAAAAGATGCCGGGCAGCTTTACACCGATGGGATCGAAGAACTGGAGGATACCGTTGGGAGTCTTGGCAATATCTTCAGGCGCCTGGCGGAAGCAGAAGCTGCCACCAATGCCTTGGTATTTGAGCCGCAGGAAAATCAAGTTTACTGGGTGGAGGTCAACCCCAATGGCAACTACCTATCTGTGAATGCAGCCCCGCTGCATGTTGGCCCAATGGTGGAACAATACCTGTGGCACGAAAAAGCCTGCGTGGTATTAACCTCAGCAACCCTGACAGCTTCGGGTGATTTCAAGTATCTGCGTAATACACTCTATGCAGACGAAGCCGATGAACTGGCACTTGGCTCCCCCTTCGACTACGAGAACGCCGCCTTGCTCTACCTGGTCAACGATATCGCCGAACCGCATGCGCCGGAATACCAATCACAAGTCGAATCCAGCCTCATCCAACTTTGCAAAGCTGCTGGTGGCCGGACCCTGGTGCTTTTCACATCCTATGCCCAGTTGAAAAAGACCGCAAAAGTCATCGCAGCACCGTTGGCTGCACATGATATCATCGTGTACGAACAAGGAGAAGGCGCCTCACCCAACACGCTCCTGGAAACATTCAAGAGCTCGGAGCGCGCGGTCCTGTTGGGAACCCGTTCCTTCTGGGAAGGTGTAGATGTTCCCGGCGAAGCGCTATCGGTGCTGGTTATAGCCCGATTGCCCTTTGCCGTTCCCACGGACCCGCTGGTGGCTGCGCGGGCTGAAACATATGAAAACCCCTTCAATGAATTCCAGTTGCCCGAAGCCATCTTGAAATTCCGCCAGGGATTTGGCCGGCTCATCCGAACACAATCAGACCGAGGCGTAGTGGTCATCCTCGACCGGCGAATCCTGACAAAACAATATGGTCGCTTTTTCATCGATTCGCTGCCTCCCTGCACAAAAAGAGTCGGGCCCTTATCAGAACTACCGCGGACTGCCGGCAAGTGGTTGGAAGTCTGATTTGTTCCCCTGTTGCCGCTTAAGCAAAATGCCTTGAGAAGTATCATCTCAATTAGGGGGGCGGGAGGGCTTCGCCGCCCACACACCCCATCTTCCCCTATTTAATGAGAAGTCGC
>JBFYSM010000334.1:0-7420 GCA_041301605.1 Chloroflexota bacterium
CGCGCGAAAACGCCCGCAGCCTGTTCCTGCTCATCCTGACCATCTTCTTCTACATGGTGGGATTCAATTCAGTTGAGACCTTTTTCTCCTCTTATGCGGTCAACACGCTGGGAGTCCGGGAGTCGAATGCGGCCTTCATCCTCTCAGCATCATACATTTCGTTCATCATCTTCGCCATCCCAAGTGGAATGCTGGCGGCACGCATTGGCCGCAAGCGGACGATGCAAATCGGGCTGGCTCTTTTTGCGGCCGGGCTGTTGGCGGCCTTTTTCCTGCCCAGCATCCCGGTGATCATTGGTATCATGGTCGTGGGCGGGATCGCCTGGGCGGCCATCAATATCAACGGACTGCCGATGGTGCTGGATACATCCACCACCGAGGAATTGATGGGCACCTATTCGGGTCTGTATTTCGTGGCTGCCACGCTGGCGGCCACCCTGGGCCCGATCCTGAACGGCTGGATCATTGACCTGACCGGCAGGAACTACAACATGATCTTCATCGTCTGCCCGGTTTTCTTCGTGCTGGCTTTCCTGTCCCTTTCCGGTGTGACGCGCGGGGAAAGCAAGCAAGCCTGAAATTGCACAGAGACCAGGTCGTTTCGAAAGACCTGGTCTCTGTATTCCTGGGAGTCTGTTTTTTCAGCCGCCGTCAACGCTCGAAAAAACACGCACAACATCCCCATCTTTTACAAGAACAGTGTCCAACTCCACCTGTTCCCCGTTGATGGCGGTCAGTGCCACTTCATTCAAGGGAATGCCGACCTGAGCCAGAATATCCCGCAGCGGGGTGGGGGCGTTCAACTGGATATCAATTGAATGCTTTCGCTCTGGCATGTAGAAAGTCAGGTAGCCACCGGTGTAGAGTTTCATTTGGTTCCTGGCGCTATCATTTCCAATGCCCAGCCGAGCGAGAGGCCTTCCAGGCGCTCGCGGGTGGGGACGCCGCTTTCCGGATGCCAGCCCTTGATTCGGTAAAGGCTGGTCAACGATGCTTCGAACTCGTCGCGCGGGAGGGCATTACCCTGCAGCGCCCCATTTTCCAATCCCTGGAAGAGCCGTTCGGGCAGGGTATCATCCTTCCGGGAGAAGCCTTCGCGCAGGTTGAAGATGCGTGCCATGTTGGTGGCGCGTTCACCGATCCGGAGGGCATCTTGCATCGAAAGTGTCCAGCCGGTGGCAGCATTGATGGATGCCAGCACATCTTCCACCGGGATGAAGGAGCGCGGGGCTGGTCCAAAGAAGCAATATCCAACCACTTTTTCCAGGCTGCCCCATTTTTCCAGGATGTAGAAGAGTTCCATTTTTTCATCACCCAGACTGCGGGGGGGGAGCGCCTTTTCGATCCCCAACCCGCGGGCACTTTTGAACTGGATCGAATCGGGGTTGGCAAAGGCTGAATCGTGTGCTACAACCAGGTGATCGGCGCCGATCTCGGAGATGGCGTAGCCCATGCCGACATTGTATTTCCCGCGCGGCTCATGCATGGCAAGTTCCTGGCCCTTGACCTGCATTGCAAAGAAATGCGCGTCGCCGCCAATTTTCTCTGCGGCGCGTTTGCTGCCCTCGGCCAGCAGGTTGCCAATACCTTCGCGGCGGGCGATGAGTTCGATCATCCGCAGCATGGCTTCGGCGTTGCCAAAACGCAGGTCAATGCCGCCGGTGTCATCCAGCCCGATCAGTCCGTGTTCAAAACATTCCATCGCAAAGGCGATCGTTCCGCCACAGGAGATGCTGTCGAGCATATAGGCGTTGCACAGTTCACCTGCCCTGGCAATCGCCTGCAAATCATTGACGCCGCAGTTCGGCCCAAAGGCGCCCACGGTCTCGTATTCCGGTCCACCGTAAGGCGAAGGCTGGCCGTAGACCGCCACCTCGCGCTTGCAACGCACGGCGCAAGCATAACAACTGCGCCGGGCGGTGAGGATCTGTTTTTCATAGGCTTCCCACTTCACATCCTCCATTTTTTCGAACGCGCCCTGGCGGAAGTTGCGGGTTGGAAGGATACCGCCGGTGTTGAGTGGTTCAACCAGGCCAGGTGTGCCGCGCTGCTGCAGATCCCAGCTGAGCGGGTTTTCCTTGACGCTCTTGGCTAGTTTTCCGCCGATGCTCATCAGCGTTTTGGCGTCGTAGGCCAGGCTTTGGTAGCGCTGGGTGCCGCGCACGGCGATGGCGCGCAGGTTTTTACTGCCCATCACCGCGCCCAGGCCATTCCGCCCGTTAAAGTGACGCAGGTCGTTGGTCAGGCCGGCGAAACGCACCCGGTTCTCCCCGGCAATGCCGGTTTGGAGGACACGGATCTTGTCATCTCCCAGCTCGAGGCGGATATCCTCCTGTACATCGGCAGTCATCTGTCCCCAAAGGTGTTCGGCAGGCCGGATTTCAGCCTGGTCGCCATTAACCCAAAGGTAAACTGGCTTCGGTGCTTTGCCCTTGACCACGATGGCCTCCCAACCGGCCATCTTGAGTTCCGGCCCCCAGAACCCGCCCGCTTCCGATTCGCCGTAGCCGCCTGTCAGTGGAGAGCGCGCCGAGACAATATAGCGCGTAGCGGTGGAGACCGGCGCACCGGTAAGGAGGCCATTGGCGATCACCAGCACGTTCTCCGGTGAGAATGGGTCTGTATGGGGTGGCAGTTCATTCAATAGGATGTAACCCGCCAAAGCCTTGCCACCCGGATAGAGCCGATAGAATTCTTCCGTAAGGGTTTCGGTTTCGATTGCGCCATTGGTCAAGTTGACGCGCAGGATTTTGCCGGTGGTTCCGTACATGTGTCTTCTCCTAAAGTTCCAGCGCCAGGGCGCATGGGAATGCGCCGGGCTGGCCGGGAATTTCTACCTGTTCGACCGGCCACAGGGAAGTGGGTGTCAGGATTTCATTTTCTCTCTCGCCAACCAGGAAGGTGTCCTCCACCTTGGCTCCGGCGATGGTGGGGTTCCAGGCAATGGCCTGCCCGGCAAGAAGGATATCCACCGCGCCGGGTGTGGCAAGATATTCGCGCGGCTCGTAGCCGGCCACGCCCCCCTGGTGGTGATGCCGCCATTCGTCAGGATAGCCGGTGTCGGCATAGGCGGCCTGGCCGCGGGCGAGAACGTGATCCAGGGTTACACCTGGCCGGGAGTGGGTGATGTAGGTTGCATTGACGCGCGCTGTGGCGAGGATACGCCGAGCCAGTTCGGCGGGCGGCTTGCCAAAGTATACCAGCCGTGAGACCGAACAGACCAATCCATACTGACGACCACACAAAACAAGCAGGGCATATTTTTCCAGCTTTTTTGCGGTTGGAAGGGGATGCCGATAACGGTAGGCGCGTTCATCGGTGGCAACCAGGTTGACGATCGGCTGGACGCCGCGCCGTTGGGCTTCGCTGCCGAGCAAGGCGGCCAGTTCGAATTCGCTCATGCCGGGACGGATAGCCTGCGCCGCAGCGGTGATGGAGTCGGCGCACAAACGGCCCAATTCCCTGAAGCGCTCGCCTTCCTCGAGTGTGAGATGCGCCCGCAGGCGGGAAATTTCCGCGCTGACATCTTGCGCCGTGCCGAACGGCACATCACTGAGGAACGTTTTGCCCGCCAGCAGGCCCTTCAGCCCTTCGAGTGGCGTTACCCAGGGTGAGACGATGAATTCCCAGCCCTGTTCGGACAGTTGTTCCTCATCCTGCAGGCGCGGGGCTTCGATGTTGTTGGTTGCCAGGTGGATTTTTTCACGCTCAACGACCAGGGATGCCACCCCCTCCGTGCTGGCTATGTTCACGTAAGAGATAGCACCACAGGTTGCCCAGGCAAAGCTGCTCACCCGTCGCAGCAGGATGGCTTCAGCATTATGCTTGTCGAGCAGGGCGCGCAGGGCAGCGAGCTTGGTTTCGAGTTCGGGAAGGTTGGGCATCTGGTTTTCTCTTGTAGAACAGGCCTTTGGCCTGGCAGGGCAGTTTAGATGTCTGCCTGACGAACGATATATGGAATGGTGGATGAAGCATGCGGCAGGATGCCGATCCGCTCGCCAGGTTGCAAGTCAGCCAGGGCCAGGTCGATGGCGGTTTGCAGGTCACGAACCGGGTTGAGCAGCAGGGCGCGCGCCAGATCTTGATCCATATCAGTGCAGAACAATAATCTTACCCGTGATGCGTCGCGGGCGATCTGGTAGGCTTTGTGCGGGCCAATGTGGAAACCTTCATCACTGAAATGTTGCAGCACCTCAGCATAAGATCGCTTGCCCAACATCCACTCTTCGTAGTGCGGGCTGCCTGTACCTTCGGGGCAGGCGGCAGCAAGGATGACCGTGCCGCCGGGACGGGTGATGAGGGCTGCGTGCGCCAATCCTTTCTGGGATTGGTACACATTGATATCCTTGGGATACCCGCCCGGCGATGAAATCACCAGACGATATTCCGATTTTACCCCAACCTGGCAGAGTTGCCTTGCGAGAGGAATCCCGGCCTGCATGACAGCCTTCGGTTCACCGGCCAATACGCGGATGATTTGCCTGGATTGATTCAAAATGGCATTCAAGGCCAGGTGAATGACAATCCTCTGTCCAATCTCATCGATATCCTGACGGGCTGGGTTGGTTTCATATTCGCCCAGGCGGGAGTCGGGATGTGTCATCAGGGCGTGGTTGGCATTGATGGTTTTCAGGGCTGAAAGGCCAATGGCTGCGCTTTTTACCCCGCCCGAAAAGCCGGCAAACTGATGTGGTTCGATGTTGCCAATGACAATTTTAAAGTCAGACTGTGCATAGGATCGGTTGACCCACACCGGGGTGCCGCGCGCCGTTTCGCCCAGGTGGATGAGCAGGTTGTCATTTTCTGAATCGTGTGAAACAACTCGGTAACGGGTGAGAATCTCATCGGGCAGGATGGCCGGGAACTCGTCGGGCGTCATTGGCGGGTGCGTGCCGACCGCCACGTAGAAAGTGATGGCTGAGTCAGGGATGCCGAGGGCGGCCAACCGTTCCATCAGCGGCGGCAGGAGGTGTTCATGTGGCACCGGGCGGGTTTTATCGTTGACGGCAATTGCCACCGAGTGCGCCCGGGCGAGATCAGCCCAGTTCATATCCCCCAGCAGGTTTTCCAGGGCCGAATGGATTACGCCCAACGGATCAGAGACGGGGAGTGCTTCGGGCGCCTCGATGATATCGATGTCGAAATGGTTGGGGATGACAGCGGTCTGGAACGAATGCCCGTAGGGGAGGCGTATTTCCATCACAGATTATGATCCCAACGGTGTGAACAAAATCAGGCTGAGGCTGATGACTGCCAGCACGAGGGCCACACAGGTTCCGATGATCAATGGTTTGATACCCAGCCGCCGCAGGCTCTTAAGATCGGTGTTCAATCCTACCCCGGCCAGCGCCATCAGGATGGCAAATTTCGAAACCTGGTCGAATGCGAGCAGGATATCGGCAGCCAAGTGTAAATCACCATGGTTGGAAACATCTTGCGGCAGGAATCCGAGGGCGATCCCTGCAGTCCTGATGAGAGACATTACCAGGAATCCAATGACGAAGCCGGGGATGAGTTTGGCCCAGTCAAGCCGTGAAGCCTGCCTGGTGTTGGTGCTCACCTTGTTCCTCGATCCGAGCGAGGAAGTCAGGCCAACCAGCACAATGAGCGGGGCCATGAGCGTGTTGCGGGTCAGTTTGACGATGGTTGCCACGTTCAGGGCAGCTTCTCCATACATTGCACCAACTGCCACCACCTGGGATGTGTCATTCACCGCAGTGCCTGCCCACAGGCCAAAGGCGCGGTCAGATAACCCGATCAGGTGACCAAGGATCGGATAAACCAGTACGGCGAGCAAGCCAAAGAGCGTGATGGTCGCGACTGCGAAACTTATCTCCTCTTCGTTTGCATCCAAAACCGGGGCTGTAGCTACAATGGCGGTATTCCCGCAAATCGCCGTACCTACGCCGATCAGCGCAGCCAAGCGGGGCGGGACGCGAAACAAACGGCCGGCGAAATGGGCGAGCACCAAAGCGATGGCGATGCAGATGGTAACCAGGACCAGGGCTTTTATCCCGGTGGCAGCCACATCCTGGAGGCTCAAGCGCAAACCCAGCAGGATGATCCCAAACCGAAGGACGCGCTGGATGGAAAATTTAACCCCGGCTTTGGTACATTCCCCAAGTACAAATGAATTGCGCAAGTACAAACCCAGAAGAACCGCCACAAGGATTTCGCTGATGGATTTGTAAAGGGTGGGATTTGTTATCAGCGCATGGATGAAGCGGCTGGCAATTGCCACACCCAATACTAAGTGCAAGCCCACCCAGCCCTGTTTCAATTCTTGAAGTAGGGTCTGCCATGACTGATGGAATGACTTCAACATGCGAATGCCTTTGAGATGTTCCCTGAAAAAGAAACGCAAAGCATAAAACAGGAATGCCGCATTACGCTTTGCGTTTCATGGGAATGCAGGTTAAGCGCTGCGATACAGTTTGGTGATCACGAACTCATCGTGGCGAAGGGCTTCGGCGTTGGTCAGGCGACCATTGATGGTGTGGGCCATGACTTCCAGCGTGCGGTCGGCGGCGCCATCCAGGTTGAAGTCGAAGCGCAACATGCCCGAAAGGTCAACATCGATGTGCTCGGACATCGTCTCGATCGTCAGCGGGTTGGCGGAGAGTTTGATGACCGGCAGGAGCGGGTTACCGATGACATTCCCCTGCCCGGTTGGGAACAGGTGCAGTACCGCGCCGCCTGCCAGGCACAGCGTCACCATCTCGGCAGCGGCGCTGGAGGAATCCATGAAATGCAGGCCGGGCTTCTTGGGCTCTTCGGCGGGCTTCAGGAAGCCGACGACTTGGCAGCGTCCCATTTTTTCGACATTGCCGAGGGCTTTTTCCTCGATGGTCGAGAGACCGCCGCGAATGTTGCCTTCGGTGGGCTGGGTGCCGAGCAGGCTGACACCCTGCGACTCGACCAGCGCCTGGTAATCATCGAAGGCGGCTTTGAATTGCGCAGCGATTTCGGGTGTGGCGCAATTTTCCATGATCTTGTCTTCGGCACCGGTCACTTCGGTGGTTTCGCCGAAGAACAGGGTGTTGCCGGTCTTTTCGAGCCGCTCGAAGACGCGCCCGACGGTTGGATTGGCAGCCAGCCCGCTGGTGGTGTCGGATTCGCCGCACTTGGTTGAAACCCAGATTTCTTTCCATTCCACCGGTACACGCGGCAGCTCGGTGGCATACTGGATGAATTCTTTGGCCTTTCGAGCAGCCATTTCGATGGTTTTCAGGTCTCCATGGCGTTCGATGCTGAAACCGGCCACCGGTTTACCGGTTTCGGCAATGCCTTTGACGATGTAATCGGTCCAGTTCGGTTCGATGCCGATGACCACCACCGCGGCAACATTGGGGTTGCGCCCGGCACCGATGAGTGTGTTGAAGGTCAGGTGCAGATCGTCGCCGAATTGCAGGCGCCCGTA
>JBFYSM010000360.1:0-3687 GCA_041301605.1 Chloroflexota bacterium
CGATCAGGATGGCCGCCGTCTCGGCCGGAGATGTCTGGGAAAGCAGGAGTTCCTCCAGCGCGGCCAGGCAGTATTGGGTGGTCTGCTCCTCGTTCATGCCCAGTCTGTAAGCATATGGATACGGCGCGACGAAAACGCCCGCCGGGAGCGGCTGGAAACCCGAACGATAGATCGTCTTCGATGTGGTCAACGCCATCGTACCGGCTGTGCGGCCATGGAAACTGCCCGAAAATACGATGATGTTCGGCTTGCCAGTGACCGCACGCGCCAGCTTAACTGCGCCTTCCAGCGCCTCAGCGCCAGAGTTGCTGAAAAAGAACCCATCGATGGCGGGTGGCACAATCGTCCGCAGTTCAGCAATCAATTCCATCATCGGTTTATGGACGATGATATTCGCCTGGGCGTGCAGGAAAAGCCCAGCCTGTGCACGGATCGCCTCGACGACTTTGGGATGGCAGTGGCCGGTATTGGTCACGCCGATGCCGCAAGTGAAGTCAAGATACTTTTTGCCATTACTGGCGTAAATGTAGCACCCTTCGGCACGCTCAGCTTCGATTGGGAAGATGCGCGTCCAAACCGGGGACATGTGTGGAAGGTTTTCACTAAAAAGAGACATAGAGGTTTTCCTGATAATCGTAATCAAAAAAGGGGAGAGTTTTTTCTCTCCCCTTCCGGAGGATCAAGCGGGTAAATATTGTGCAACCCAATCGATATCCAGTTTCTTTAACGTTGCCGGGGTTGGAATGCCATCATCCGTCCAGCCAGCCAGTCTGTAATACTCATCAAGCGCTGATTCGAGTTCTTCTTGGGTGAGGGCAAACCCGGCTGTCGGACCTGTGCCCTTGAGGGCCTTGAAGAATTTCTTGGGCAATTTATCATCCTTGCGACTGAAACCCTCGCGGGCATTGAATGTCCGCATCATGTTCAGGCGGCGCGCACCGACTTCCTGCAGCTCATCCACAGTCACACCCCAGCCAGTGACGGCGTTGATCATTTCTACAGTTTCAGCCGGGCCGTACAGGGTCCAGGCCGGGCCCCATACAAACTGGCACAGTTCGACCGAATCGCACAGGCTGAAGAACAACTGGCTGTTATAGGCAAAGCGGACTTTTTCAGGGGTCAAGCTGTAGGCAGGCTGCGGTTCACCCAGGCCGATCAGTTTCAGGCGATCAAGGTTGAGAGCGCCGACTCCTTCTTCGTAATAGGGGTCATGTTCGCTGGACTGGTGGTCCGCGCCGAAGGGATTGACAGCGTAGATCAGGCCGAGGGATCGTTTGGCCTGCGGCATGTGCGCCGGGGCTTCCTCGCCCTTGCTGGTGATCAGGAACTCGTCCGCGCCATTCCCCCAGATCTTTGCTGCCCTTTCCGAACCCTGCGACAGCACTTTACCAAGTGGGCCTTCATTTTTCACAATCGCATCCAGGGCAGCCAGCATGGCATCCGCGTTGCCGAATTTCAGGTCGATACCACCCGTCTGTTCTTTGGTGATCAGGCCGTTCTCGTAGCACTCCATTGCAAAGGCAATCGTTGCGCCGCAGGTGATCGTATCCACACCATACTGGTTACAGATCATATTGGCGCGGGCAACAGCGGCCTGCTCCCGGATCCCGCAATAGGAGCCAAAGGTGCCCAACGTTTCATATTCCGGGCCGCCGTAATATGGGTCAACCGGATACTTGCCCTCGGTCACTTCCACTACTCGCTTGCAGCGGACAACGCACGCATAGCAGGTTTCGCGTCCCTTGAGAATGGTTGCAGACATGCGTTCCCCGCTAATATCATCGGCGTATTCGAATTGACCTTCGTTGTAGTTGCGGGTTGGAAGGCAACCGATGGTGTTATTGAACATGACAACCGTGGCCGTCCCATCGTTGGCGAGGCCGGGCATATCCGGATTATCCGGCAAAACCTTAGGCCCCATACGGTGCAAGGCAGCCAGGGCCTTGTTGTCAAAAACAGCAGGCTTCTTGGTGCCACGCACGACAACTGCCTTCAGGTTTTTACTCGCCATCACGGCTCCCATGCCCGTGCGCCCAATATGGCGGTTGGACATGCTAACGATGCTGGAGAACAACACGCCGTTCTCTGCACCGGGTCCATGCTGCAAGATCTCGATCCTGTTATCGCCGATCTCATCTTTCAGGATCTTATCCACTTCCCCCGTGACCTTGCCCATCAAATGGGATGCATCCCGCAGTTCGCAGGCGCCATCCTTGATGAACAGATAGACCGGTTTGGGAGACCTGCCCTTGACCACGATACCATCGAAACCTGCAAACTTTAGCTCTGCCGGGAAAAATCCGCCGCCCTGGCCATCGCCGATTCCGCCGCTCATCGGTGATTTGGCGTTGGCGTTGATGCGGCTCTGTCCAGAAATAGCTGCCCCAGTGGTCACACCCGTGAACAGCGTCAGAACATTTTCCGGGCCAAGCGGATCGGCCTTTGGCGGGGTGTGCTTCAGGACATAGTACAACCCCATGGCGCTGCCGCCCATGTACATCCGGTAGAAGGATTCGGGCGGTGTCTCGACCTTGAGGCTTCCGCTCGTCAGGTCGATATGCAGGATCCTGCCGTGATAACCGTATGGCATAGTTCACTCCTTTCGATCATAAGTGAATACCACTGTCGAATACGAGTTGCGTAGCGCAACATCGACTGAATACGCTACGCAACTCAACAGCGAATGTAACTAATCGTCGATCCCTTTCGGTGTCTTGCTCCAGGCAAAGATGTTCTTGGTATCAACCGGCTTGCCATTAATGTCGGTCAGTTCCTTGGGCGGATCGCTCTTCTGCGTCAGCAGGGATACCACGATCAGGAAAACAACCGATATGAAGAAAGCCGGAGTGGATGCAATGTAGATCGAATCCCACCATACGTCTTCCATCATCTCGCCTTCGTACACGACTGGCAGGATATAGGTGTATGCCCAGACCAGGGTTAAGGCAATCCATGAGATAACCCCGCTAAAGAAGGATGCCAACGCACCGGAATGGTTGGCCTTCTTCCAGTACATGCCGATCAAATACGGTGCCGCCATGCCCACCAGAATGGAAGTATTTGCGAGAACGGCCAATTTATAGATCGTCGAGGCAAACAAGGCGATGAATAAGCTCAGGATACCGCTGACGATCAGGCTGATGCGGGTGATACGCAGGGTGGCCTTGTCAGAGAGATCCGGTTTGAACACCTTGACGATATTCTCGGTGAACATGGTCGCCCCAGCCAGCAGGGAACTGTCCGATGTGCTCATCAGGGCGGAGGCCACAACGGCCACAAAGACAGCTACAAGAATCGGAGGCAGGTATTTCATTGCCATCAGGATCAGTACATTTTCCAGATCTCCTCCACCCAGTTCAGCGCCCAAGGAACCGTAAGCCGCGACACCGATCAGTGGGGAGAGCACACCAAATCCCAGGTAAAGGGCGCCAGCCAGGAAGGTGGCCTTGACAGCTACGTTCTCGTTCTTGGATGCACAGGTGCGCTGCAGGTAATCCTGGGCCGGGATGGCGCCCAGGCCAAGCGCAAGCCAGGCCGCGATGTAATAGAAAATGCCATGCACCCCGAAATAGCCGTAATACCCATCCTCGGCTGTCGGCCAGATGGCAAAAGTATTGGATGTATACTGCGCACCTGCCATATCGAACATATTCCCCAATCCGCCTACAGCGATCGCGATGGCCGCCG
>JBFYSM010000373.1:0-2528 GCA_041301605.1 Chloroflexota bacterium
GAACTGGCTTTCAGCCATCGCCAGCCTGCTCCTGCTGGCAGCGGTGGCGCTCATGCCGCTTACCAGCCTGCCCCTGCTCTCGCGCCTGATGGGCGGGACATTGGTTGCTCCACCTTCCATCGTTCTGGTTGGCTTGGCCATGATCTTCTATTTTCCGCTTATCCTTGCCAGGAAGGTATTCCTGCCGAACGAATTGATTCCGCTGGCAGCATTTGTGGTTGTAGCACTGGTGTCATCCTTGCTGTCGTTCTATTCTTCCCTGCCGGAATATAAGCACCTGTCGATTTACAAGGAAGTTGCTCAGGCCGTGCTGACCTTGTTGGTGGGAGCAACTTGTTTCCTGGCATTTTCCAGTTGGGCACGCGCCCGGTGGCAATTCGATTGGATCTTCCGTTTGGTCAACATCACCGGCGTATTGATCATCATCTGGTCGGCCATCCAGGTCTATTACACCAATTTCCAGTTTGGCCAGTATCCTCGCGTCATCCTGGCCATTCACGATGCGCTTTCGGTTCAGTCGTTGGATGTATATTGGTTCACCAAACGCGCCCGGGGCTTTACCCTGGAACCTTCCTGGCTGGCGCACCAGTTGAACACGTTCTACCTGCCGTATTGGGTGGGGGCAACGCTGGCAAAATACTCCGCCTTCCGCTTCAGGCTGAAAAATATCTCCATCGAGAATATCCTGCTGGTGTTGGGCATCCTGGTCATGTTCTCCAGCATGTCGCGCATCGGCTACCTGACGTTGATGCTGGTGCTGGCTTACTTATTCCTGCACCTGAACGGTCATATTGCCCGCAGGCTTGCAGATCGGGCGGCCCATCGGCGCGGGTTGGCAGCCGCGGAGGCCAACAGGCTGGAACGGCGTTTCCGGGTAATAACCGGCCTTGCCCTGCTTGGTGGTTTCATTTTTCTCGGTGTTGCTGGTGTTTATATCCTCTCGCTCATGGACATTCGCGTCGCGGCCATCCTGAAACAGCAATATCTCGATTCGAGCCTGTATTACATTGCCAATAACCTGGCCCTGGCCGAACGTTTCGCTTACTGGGGTCTGGGCTGGAATGTGTTCACGCTCAAGCCCTTCCTGGGTGTGGGGCTGGGGAATATCGGTTTCTACTTCGAGTCCCAGTTGCCCATATTCGGTTGGGGCTCAAATGAAATGTTGAAACTCTATTACGAGGGCACTTCCCTGGTCAACTCCAAGAATCTTTGGATGCGCCTTTTGGCCGAAACCGGCGTACTTGGTTTTTCATTTTTTATCACCTGGCTGACGGTGATCTTCTTTTCCAGCCGGGCGTTGCTGAAACATGCTTCCCCGCTCATCCGTACCCTCGGTTGGATGGGCGTTCTGGCCATCGTCGCCCTGGTTGGCGAAGGGTTCAGCGTTGATTCCTTCGCCTTGCCTTACTATTGGGTTTCCTTTGGTTTGTGTGTGGCTGGGAGTTTTGTGGCCCGGCAATCAGCTACCTTGCCAGGAAAACAATCGTTGGATAATGCCCATGACTGAAACCCCTATCCTCCAGCTGGCCGGCCAACTCCTCCAGCGCCTGTTCCCCATCTGCCGCAGCATCACCGGCGATGGCGTGCGTGAGACGCTGGCGGTCCTGCGCGAGCAGGTCGAGTTCGATGTTCGGGAAGTCCCCTCCGGAACCGCCTGCTACGATTGGATCGTGCCGGACGAATGGAACGTCCGTGATGCCTTCATCGCCGACGCATCCGGGAAGCGGGTTGTAGATTTCAAGGCTAACAACGTGCACCTGGTCAGTTACAGCATCCCGGTCGAGGCTGAGATGACCTTCGAAGAACTCGCCCCGCACCTGCATACCCTGCCCGACCTGCCGGACGCCATCCCCTACCGGACATCCTACTACAACCGCAATTGGGGCTTCTGCCTGACCCAGCGCCAGATGGATGCGCTCGACCGCCAGGGGCGCTACCATGTGCGGATCGATTCGGACCTGGAGCCGGGCAGCCTGACCTACGGCGAATCCCGGCTGGCAGGAACTTCCGGGCAGGAATTCCTGGTTTCGACTTACTGCTGCCATCCTTCGCTGGCAAACGATAACCTTTCGGGCATCGTTCTGTGGAGCCTGCTCTTGAAAGGAATGAGCCAACGGAAGACGAGGCATTCCTACCGCTTTGTTATCATCCCGGAAACCATCGGCGCGGTGGTATACCTATCGCAGAATGAAGAACAAGCCCGTAAACTTTCCGGCGGGTTTGTCATCACCACAGTGGGCGGGCCAGGAAACTTCGGATATAAAACCACTTATCAGGGGAATCACCTGATCGACCGCCTGGTTCGTCTGACCTATAAAGAGCTCGATCTCGATTACATCGAGTATCCATTTGATGTCAATGGCAGCGATGAACGCCAGTATTCCCAGCCCTATTTTCGTATCCCGGTCGGTACCATTTGCAAGGATAAGTATTACGAGTATCCTTACTACCACACCTCGCTGGATAACCTGGATTTCGTCAAAGCCGAGAACCTGGTTCAAACTCTTAATTTGTATCGACTGGCCATC
>JBFYSM010000282.1:0-2767 GCA_041301605.1 Chloroflexota bacterium
CCATGATACATGCCCTCGAACTTGATCAGTTTTTCGCGGCCGGTGTAGGCACGCGCCACGCGCACGGCGTGCATGGTGGCCTCGGTCCCGGAGCAGGCCAGGCGCGCCATCTCCACCCCGGGGCACATGGCAACGATCTTCTCGATCACTTCCACTTCGAGTTCGGTGGTCATGGCAGCCAAGGTTCCCAGGTCGATCTCTTCCTTCACCTTGGCATTGACTTCATCGTAGGCATGGCCCAGGATGATGGGCCCAAAGGCCATCCGATAGTCGATGTATTGGTTGCCATCCACATCCCACAGGTAACCGCCCTTGGCACGCTCCATGTAAGGGGTGACACCATCCCCCCAGTAACGGAAATTCGAATTGACCCCCAGGGGCATTACTTTTTGTGCCCTGCGCTGCAATGCCCTGCTTTTTTCGAAAGGAATATTCATATTCTCTCCTTGAAAGGCGCTGGATGCTCCAGCCTGGTTTTATTCTGAATCTTCGGTTTCAGCTACGATGGCAGATTCAGGAATTTTCCACTGGTACACATCTTTGAGTACTTCCGGCACGATCGAGGTGGCCGTTTTTCTGACACCCGCTATCTTGCCAACCACCTCCGTGACGAAGCGGTACACTTCCTGCGTGTTACGGGCAACCACCTGAATACTTACATCGTTCTCGCCGATGGAGAATGCGACATAGCTGATATTTTCATATTCCGCAAGGTTCTGGGCAACTTCATTGATCTTCCCCGCTTCCACTTCAATGACCACATCGGCGATCACAGATCGCCCAAATTTCTTCGGATTCGCAATCGCACTGATCTTGATCAGACCATCCGATACCATGCGCTTGATCCGATAGCGGACAACCCGCTCGGAAATGCCGCCCACCCGGCGGGCAATCTCCGCTGCAGGCATCCGGCCATCCTCCATCAATAAATCTACAATTTGCAGATCGGTTTTGTCGGTTTTCGACATATAAGTATCAGCAATTTGTTTATTTGCTACATGCGATGATTATACTTTAACCATTTCCGCACAAAATTCAAGTGACATTTGTCATAAACGCGATAAGTAAAACAATCGGGATGACCTTGAGTCATCCCGATCTGTAATACGGTTACTTTGAGGAAGAGAAGTTAGTATCATCTCAATAACTTGGGGGGCGGGGTGTGTGGGGGCGGCTTCGCCGCCCACACACCCCATCTTCCCCTATTTATTGAGAAGTTACGCTATCAGTTTACATTATCGCGAGGTGTGTTTCAAGACACATTTATTGGATTGTATTCATATTGTAAGGTAAAAACTCCCTTTACCCAACTGCGACAGAGTTCCTATCTATCTCTTTCCCCATATCTTTCCATCCATCACGGCAACTCCCAGGGAACCAGATCCTTTACTCCCAGTACATCCAGATATCGATGGCAAACCTTATCGATCTTGAATTGATCCAGCCAGGCCGGTGGGACCGGCTTGCAACGATATCCATCCAATACATTCAAAATGGCGGCCGACATGGCAACAGCATCCCCAACGGACACCAGGCAACCATACTTCCCGCCAGCGAGGATTTCAGCAGGGCCGTGGGGACAATCCGTGCTTACAACCTGACAGCCACAGGCGAGCGCCTCGATCAATGTGCTTGGCAGGCCCTCCCAGGCTGAAGAAAGGACGTAAACGGCCGATTTGCCCAGAATGGCAAACGGATTCTCGACAAAACCAGGCATAGCAACATTTTTTTCCACACCTAATTCTGCCGCCAATCTCTCCAAAGACGATCTTTCTTCCCCTTCACCAATGATCATCAGCCGGGAAGAACGTTCCTTGCGAACGAGTGCATAAGCACGCAACAAAGTCGGGTAATCCTTGGCGGCCGTCAACCTCCCCAAGGCAACGATGACCGGAGGCTGGCCTCGTTGGAAAAAGGGATGCCCGACCGCTTCCTTTGCCTGCTCCAACAAATAATCGGTTATGACAGGATTGTAAATCGTGGTAACGCGGTTGGCTGGAATGCCGGTATACCGAGTGAAATCATCCGCCACCCCGCGCGAGGAGCTGACGATCCCGGACGCCCAGGGATAGATCCTGGAAACAAGGGCGCGATAAAATCGTTTCTTGAGCACCGAGCGCTTGATCTTGGACATGGTCGTCGTCATCTGGACCACAACGCGCACCCGGGAACCGGTGATTTTGTTGGCCACAAGGGCGATCAGGTTGGCCAGTTCCAAGGCAGAGATCATGGCTGCCGGTTTTTCGCGACGCATATAACCTGCCAGGGCGGGCAGACTGGCATTCAAGCTTGTCCCCAGGTCAACGATTTTTACGCCGCGCGGAACCTTTGCCAAAAGGCTCCCCCTGGCCCGAACCAAAACCAGGTCCACCTGCAATCCCAGGTCCACAAATCCCCCGGCCAATTTCAGGTTTACATTTTCCGCTCCCCCCACCTCGAGCGATTCCAGGAAGAAAGCTATCTTTTGACTGCCCATTTATCCATGCCTCTCGTAAGTAGGAGTTACGCAGTTGGTAAATATTTGGGGGTGTGGTCCCTGAACTGCGTAAGGTCTATGTAGTCGTTCGAAAATAATGCGAAAAGTGTCATCGCGAGCGAGCGCAGCGAGCGTGGCGATCTCCAGGATTTCAGGCATATTTACGGTACAAGGAGATTGCTTCGGCGGGAAAAACACCCGCCTCGCAATGACATCTTTTCTAGAGATTTATGAACAACCACTTAGTAAGATCGATCCAGGGAGAAAATCGAGACCTCACTGGAGCACATT
>JBFYSM010000393.1:0-6003 GCA_041301605.1 Chloroflexota bacterium
GGGCGGCATGTTAAATCTGAGCATGCGCGCCGCATTCCCTTCCGCAAGGCCCAGATCGAATCGGAAACACCCTTTACCCTCCAGATGGATGGGGAGCCGATGTTGGGTGCATCGCATGCGACCCTTGAAGTGGTTCCGAATACGTTGCGCGTGCTGGTCCCTCCTCAGGCTGTCCACCTGCTCTGCAAGAATGGCGGAGATCTGTCTGCGCCGTAATCAGGTACAATGCAGTTGGCAATGAAACAATTAATAAACCTTCGGACGATCATCGCGGCACTGGCATTTGCTGCATTGTTGTTATGTGGTACGCTGGTTTTCATCCTCCTGGCGCGCCCATTTGCCGCTCAACCGGACCTGGCACCGGCTCCCGCGGCACTGACAATGATCCCCGCCCCAACTTCCACGCCACGCGACATCGCCCCCACGCCAACCCTGGAACCCCCAATTTTGGAGCCTTCCCCCACGCTGTTGCCGGGCGAGATTGCGGTCGGCCTATACGTACAGATCACAGGCACGGGAGGGGATGGCCTGCGCCTGCGCCCGGAGCCGGGATTGGGCAGCCAGCCGATCGCATTGGGCTATGATACTGAGATCTTCCAGATCATGGATGGCCCACGCCAGCTGGATAACCGTACCTGGTGGCTGCTGGTTTCTCCCTACGATGCTGCCCGGGCCGGCTGGGCGGTGGCAGACTATCTGACCGTTATCTCCCCACCCTAAATCCATATCCAGGTGTGAAAAATGAATGTCAAACCTACTTCCATCACCGCCAACCGCCAGAAACAGGAATTGACTGTCATCTGGGACGATGGCCACCAAAGTATCTATTCGTTCGAACTGTTGCGGGCAGGCTGCCCATGTGCAGAATGCCGCGGCGGGCATGAAAAGATGGGATCCATACCACCTCCGGAGGTGTTCGATGTGCACATCGATGATGAGCAGAAAATTGCCCTCAAGAATATCGTTCCGGTGGGTTCCTATGCCATCACACCTGTCTGGGAGGATGGCCACGATTATGGGATTTACCAGTGGGGGTATTTGCGGGCATTATGCCCATGTAAAGCCTGCCGGCCATAAAAAAACAAGGGGGTGTCTAAAAAGGTAGTGGAGGCTGGGGTAAAAAAAGGCTGGAAAGAGCCCGAAAATGGGCCGAGACAAAAAAACTGGCGGTCAGATGGCCGCCAGTTTGCGCATGTTGTGGGCAATACAGACCAAGCCCCGCTTGGAGAGCAGGTTTTCCGTGGCCTGTCGGCGGTATACCCGGAGTTTGAAGCCGACTTGTATGCGGCGATTGCCTTGGGCTTGCGTGCATTGGGATTTGAGAGGACAGTTCTGGGTATTGTAGGCTGGGCGGGGCCAGGGCTTCCTGGCGCCCCGATCCTCCTTCATGCGCATACTGCTGGCATCCGGGTCGGTCCTGGAATAGCTGCTGCGGGCGGTCAAACGTTCCAAAAAGCGCACCACAGACAGTGATCATCCCTGCCCGCGCTATCCAAACCTGGTCAAAGATCTGTCCGTCAGCTATCCGGATCAGGTCTGGGTCAGCAATATTACCTACATCCGCCTGCATCAGGAATTTGTCTATCTGGCGATCATCCTGGATGTTTTCACGCGTGCTGTGCGAGGCTGGTGCCTGAGCCGCCTGCGTTCATCGAGGGTGTGTACATGACGAAACGGATCCATTCGTCCCTGGGATAAGTGATCCCGGCTGAGTTTGAGAGCGCTTGGTGGCGTTCTCAAACTCAGCCCAGCGAGGTATCCCCCTAAGAATCGCTAAAAAAGTGTCCAACTTTATGGGACCACCACACCCATCCCCATTTCCCCCCGCCCATTGGGGGGTGGGGGGAGTTACCGAATGTTCTCTTTTAAGTTAAAATGCTGCGATGTTCAAGCGTATCCTGAAAATGTTTCTTAAAATCCTGCTCATCCTGGTGTTCATTGGCCTGCTGACGGTGTTCGTACCCCGGCTGGTAACCGGCCTATACGCCCGCTCGCGCACGTATTCGGTTGCAGAGGTTCCTCCAGAGCGCGCTGCCATCGTCTTTGGTGCCGGCCTGTGGCGGGACGGTTCGCCGACGCCTGTTCTGCAGGATCGCGTGGCAATGGCTGCAGAGTTATATTTTTCTGGCAAGGTCAAGAAGATCCTGATGAGCGGCGATAACCGCATCGAAACCTACAACGAACCGGCAGCCATGCGGGAATATGCCCTGGAGTTGGGCGTGCCGGATGAAGATATCGTGCTTGATTTCGCGGGTCGGCGCACGTATGACACCTGCTACCGAGCCAGGGATATCTTTGGCCTGGATGCCGCGATTTTGGTCACGCAGGGGTTTCACCTGCCACGCGCCCTTTACATTTGTAACCAGTTGGGCGTGGAAGCGACCGGCGTGGAAGCCGACCAGCGCGTATACTCCCGGCGTTCCATGCTATACTGGAACATGCGTGAACTGGGTGCGACCATCGGCGCCCTGTGGGATCTGCATGTCAGGCACCCCGTTCCGGTGTTGGGTGAGCCTTTGCCAATTTTTATGGAGGCAGAATGAACCGCGACGAAGCCCTTGCCATTGTCCATGAGTTTGTGAAAAACGAAAACCTGGTCAAGCACATGCTGGCCGTGGAGGCTGCCATGCGCTTCTACGCTGAGAAGTATGGCGAAGATGTCGAAAAATGGTGCGTGGTTGGCCTGCTGCACGATTTCGATTGGGAGATCCATCCGAACATGGAAACCCACCCGCAGGAGGGTGCGCCAATCCTGCGCGAGCGCGCCGCGCCGGAAGAGATCATCCGGGCAGTCTTGAGCCATGCCGATCACACTGGTGTACCTCGCCAATCCCGCATGGAAAAGGCCCTGGCAGCTTGTGATGAGATCACTGGCCTGGTAACTGCGGTGGCGCTGGTACGTCCGTCGCGTTCCTTGCTCGACCTGGAAGCCAGTTCGGTCAAGAAAAAGTGGAAGGATAAGGCCTTCGCGGCAGGCGCCAACCGCGAAGAGATCGAAAGAACCGCTGCCGAGTTCGGCATCGAATTGTGGGAGCATGTCGGCAATGTGATCCAGGCCATGCGCCGGATCGCGCCGGAACTGGGGCTGGTTGGCAATATCGGCTAGAAAGGGTCAGGTTTTGTGCCACTACGTGTTCGGAGGCAACCATGACATTGCAAGGAAAAGGTTTCTTCACCTTCATCCTCCCCGACTGTGAGGGCGGCAATCCAACCGCCATCCTGGAAAGTGCACAGGCTGCCGGGTTCAGCCATGTGCTGGTCAAGATCGCGGATGGCGCCAAACCCTTTGGCGTCGGACCGGATGGCGAGGATCATACCCTGCCGGTTGTCCAGGCGCTGCGCGCCGCGGGGATCGCCGTTTGGGGCTGGCATTATGTATATGGGAATGATCCTGCCGGTGAGGCGAAAATCGCCATCCAGCGGGTGCAGAATCTTTCCCTGGATGGCTACGTGGTGGATGCGGAAGAGGAGTACAAGCAACCAGGGAAGGATAAAGTTGCCAGGCGCTTCATGACCGAGGTCCGGGCAGCGCTTGCGGAAATACCCATTGCCCTGAGTTCCTACCGTTTTCCCAACTACCACCCCGAGTTGCCCTGGTCGGCTTTCCTGGAACAGTGCGACTACAACATGCCGCAGGTGTATTGGGAGCAGGCGCATAATGCCGCCGCCCAACTGCGGGAGAGTTTTCGCCAGTGCAATGCCCTGCCGCATGCCAGACCGTACATCGCAACCGGCCCAACCTACGCCGTGGGAGGCTGGGCGCCCAATGCGCAGGAGATCCAGGCTTTCCTGCAGACTGCCAAAGAATTGGGCATCGAAGCGGCCAACTTCTTCTCGTGGGATTACTGCCGCCGCTACCTGCCGCACCTGTGGAAAGCAGTATCGGATTTCGACTGGCCTGCCCCGCCCCAGGTTACTCCTGGCCTGATCGTTCCCGAGCAACCCTCCCAGCCGGAGCAGCCGCCTGTGACGCCGCCCGAACAGCCGGTGGCCACACCTGATCCATTTACCCTGCAATATCTGGCTGCCCTCAACAGCCGACAGGCATCCCGCATGGCGGCGCTGTATGCCGGTCACGCTGTCCACGTGCGGCGCGAGAAGATCATCCGTTTCCCCAACCTGCAGGCGGCATATGAAACCTTTTTCGACTCCATGCCCGCTGGGGTTGTGTTCACACTAACCCAGAGCCAGGCAGACCGCGATGTCCGCTACCTGGCCTGGAAGGCTGGCGACCGCACTGGCCGCGAAACGCTGCTATTGGATGGGGGTATGATCGTGGTGCACTATGCGTTTTGATGGCAAGTGAGCCAGGAACTGGTTTTGTTGTACAATATACCCAATGACCAAGACCATCAATGCCCTCTTCCTGATTTCCGAAGCCGAACCGTTCGTCAAAATTGGGGGGTTGGGGGATGTGGGGTGGGCTTTGCCAAAAGCCTTGCGTGCCCTAACCCCAAAAGAGACGGGCGGTTACAACTTGGATGTTCGCCTTGTGCTGCCGTTGCATGCATTCATCCAGGCTGAATCGGCCACACTTTACCCGGTGTCGGAGTTCAACCTGTTCCGGCGCGGGGGGAGCATCCCCGTGCAGGTGTTCCAGATCCAGCGCGACGGCATCCCGGTTTATTTCATCTCTGGCGGGCCGATCCGCACGGCGCGCACGGTCTACTCGAATGACCTGGCCGCGGACCGCGAGAAATATGCCTTTTTCTCGCTGGCAGCCCTGGAATTGATCCGCCACCTGGAATGGCGTCTCGATATCCTGCACGCCAATGACTGGCATACAGCCCTGGCTCTCTATGCCTTGAAATCCCGGCGTACCGATCCGGTGCTCAGCCGCATCAAAGGCCTGTTGACGCTGCACAACCTGCCCTACATGGGCGGGGAGGGCCTGGATGTGCTTTCAGCATATGGGCTAACACCTGCCGTCGATGAGAGCCTGCCCAAGTGGGCGCGCTCATCCCCCCTGCCGCTGGGCTTGTGGGCAGCAGATTCGATCGTGGCCGTCTCGCCGGAATATTCCGTCGAGATCCTGACGCCGGAATTCGGATGCAGCCTGGAGGATTTCCTGCGCAAGAACGTGGACAAGCTGACCGGCATCCTGAACGGGATCGACACGGCTTCCAATGACCCCGCAACCGACCCTGCGCTAGATAGCCGCTTCACGGCTGCGACGCTGGATCAGCGCCTTACCAATAAGCGTGCCCTGCAAAAACAACTGAACCTGCCTGTGGATGCGGAAGTGCCAGTCTTTGGCATGGTGGGACGGGTCGATCCGCAAAAAGGAGTGGACCTGGCCCTGGATGCCTTGCGCCAGATGGTCGGGATGCCCTGGCAGGCCGTGTTGCTGGGCTCCGGTGATCCCGCCCTGGAAGCGGCCATGCACAAATTACAAGCAGATTTCCCCAAGCGGGTGCGGGCAGTCACGCGTTATGATCCGCAGTTGGGGCGGCTCATCTACGGTGGGGCGGATATCTTCATCATGCCCTCCCGTTATGAACCTTGTGGGCTATCCCAGATGATCGCCATGCGTTATGGTTGTGTTCCGGTGGTGCGGGCGACCGGCGGGTTGAAGGATACGGTCAGGGATGGGAAGACCGGTTTCCATGTACCGGAGGCAACGGCGGAATCCCTGGCGGATACCCTGTTGCGGGCGATGGATGCCTATGCCAGCCCGGGCAAGTGGCAAAAGATCCAGTTGGCAGGCATGAAGCAGGATTTTTCCTGGCAGCGCTCGGCGCGCCAGTATGGAAATCTTTACAAAAATCTGTGTGAAGTTTGATCCGAGTGAGGTGCTATGAAGATTCGAGCAGTCATCATGGCTGGAGGTGAAGGTGCACGACTGGGTGTGTTGACAGCCAAGCGCACCAAACCGGCTGTCCCGTTTGCCGGCAAGTATCGCATGATCGATTTTACCCTCTCCAATTGTGTCAACTCGAACATCTTCGACATCATTGTGCTGGCCCAGTATCGTCCGCAATCCTTGATAGAACACATCGGCGT
>JBFYSM010000406.1:0-8789 GCA_041301605.1 Chloroflexota bacterium
CGCCCGGATCACATGCGCAGCTGGCTCACTCTGCGAGCGGCTGATCCGTTCCAGCCAACTCCGCTCTTCTTCGCTCAGTTCGCGCAATGGATTCTTTCGGTTATATGTCATGGGTTCCTCCAGGCTTTTTCGTCATCAACCCATTCTATATCTATTCCGTCGGTCTGGCTATACCCATGCCATACGACCCACTAGCGATGCAACGCGATATCTCGATGCTCTCAGGGATGCACTTTCTGAATTCAGGACGGGTGCTGTATACTTGACTCATGCCCGCCACGATCTTGGCCACGAAACTGTACATCCCCCCGCCGCGGCCCGGCCTCGTCGCGCGCCCGCGCCTGATCGAGCGGCTGAACGAAGGCCTCTCTGCAAGCCGTAAACTGATCCTCATCTCCGCCCCTGCCGGCTATGGCAAAAGCACGCTCTTGAGCGAATGGGTGCACAGCCAGGACCAGCGTGTCGCCTGGATCTCGTTGGACAAGGCCGATAATGACCCAATCCGCTTCTGGACATACGCGATCGCCGCCCTACAAAAGGTCCAGGAAGGAATCGGAACGGCTGCCCTGACTGCCCTGCAATCTCCTCAGCCGCCGGCCTTCGAAGCACTGCTCACAATTCTGATCAACGATATCGCCGACCGCGGCTCTGAACCGTTGACCCTCGTACTTGACGATTTCCACCTCATTACGGCGCCTCCGATCCTTGAGGCTCTCCTTTTTTTTCTGGAGCACCTGCCACCCTCCATGCACCTGATCCTCGCCGGTCGAGCCGATCCGCCGTGGCCTCTGGCCCGCTTGCGGGCGCGGGGGGAGATGATCGAGCTGCGAACCGACGACCTGCGTTTCACCGCGGCGGAGGCTGCTGCCTTCCTCAACAACGTGATGGGGCTGGAGCTGTCCGCCGACGACCTCACCGCTCTGGAGGACCGCACGGAAGGCTGGATCGTTGGTCTGCAAATGGCAGCTCTCTCCATGCAAGGTCGCAAGGACGCCTCGGCATTCATCCGGGCTTTCCACGGTAGCCACCGGTTTATCCTGGATTACCTGCTGGAGGAAGTATTGGACGGGCAGCATCCCGATGTTCAGGATTTTCTCCAACAAACCGCAGTCCTGGACCGGATGACCGCCTCCCTGTGCGACGCCCTCACCGGCCGGCAGGACAGCCACGCCGTCCTTGCCCGCATGGAGCAGGCCAACTTGTTCCTGGTTCCATTGGACGACGGGCGGCGTTGGTATCGATATCACCATCTCTTTGCCGACCTGCTGCGCTCCCGGCTGGAGCGATCCCAACCCAACAAGGTGGTGATCCTGCATCAGCGGGCCAGCGAGTGGTATGGAGAACAGAACCTGATCGTCGAGGCGGTGATGCATGCTCAGGCCGCGCACGACGTGGAACGCGTGGCCCATCTGGCGGAAAAAAACGTCCTGGGGATGATGGATCACGGCAACCTGGGAATCCTGGTCGAGTGGCTCAATGCGCTGCCCGGAGAAATGGTGCGCTCCCGGCCGTGGCTGTGCATCGCCCGCGCCTGGGCACTCGCCTTTACCGGCTCCCTTGATGCGGTCACACCTTGCTTGCAGGATGTCGCCCTGGCGTTGGGAGACGGGCAGCAACCGGGATCTGAGTTGCGTCGCGGCCTGGCTCCAGACGAGGTGGCACACATCCGCGGCCACATCGACGCCATCCGCTGCTATATTTTGAATGTGACTTACGGAGACTACCGGCTAGCCATAGAGCTGGCTCAGAGTGCCCTGGCACAGCTGCCCGAGAGCGATTGGCGGGCGCGCGGCCGGGTTGCCGTCCTGCTGGGGTTGGGTCATCGCCTTAACATGGACTTTGTGGCAGCGCATGAAGCCCTGGTCAAGGCGCTGGCGATCGCCAGGGCTGCAGAGCAGAAGTATGTGGTGATCGATGTAGTCTGTCAGATCGCCCGGGTCGAGGGCGACCAGGGAGCCTTTCGTCAGGCGGCAGCTACCTGCCGGGAGGCGCTGCGCCTGGCTGAGGAATATGAGCGGTCAGGACATTCACGGTTGTCGGCGGTAAGCTCTGCCCTGATCCTCCTGAGCAGAATCTTGTATCAGTGGAATGATTTGCCTGCCGCACTCGATTACGCCAGGCAGGCGCTGACCTTGGCGCGGCAATGGGGTCAGATGGACAGCCTGGTCGGCGGGTATATCAGCTTGATCATGATCCAAATCGCCAGCAGGGAGTTCGACACGGCATTCGAATCTATCCAGGAGATGAAACGACTCTATACCACACCCGGATCATTCCCCAAGCGACCGGTTGCCCTGGAAGCCCTGTGTCGGCTGGCGATGAATGATGTCCCGGGTGCGGCACAACGCGCGGCTGAGCTGGTCCCCCACACGGACGAAGGATGGCGCATGACCAGCCTGATCCCTGTATATCTCGCCCAGTTTCGGCAGGGGAGCCGCACCTCCCTGAAGGATGTACTCAGCCACCTGGCCCACTCTCTCCAAACAGCGGAAGAGGCAGGATCGCGGATCGTCATGGCACAGACGCTCGTCTGGCAGGCGATGGCGCTGCAAGCGCTCGGTCGGGTCGAGGAGGCCTGCCCAGCTCTGATTCGCGCCCTGACCATCGCCGAATCGGATGGATACGTGCGCGTGTTCATCGACGAAGGCGCTCCCATGGGTGAATTGCTGACGAAGGTCCTGGCAGACCAGCGCACCCGCCGGGACGAGGCTTCCCGGCGAATGGCGGATTATGTGAGCCGGCTGCTGTCGGCCCTGGCCGGGAAAATGCCCGTCGAGCGGTCGGCCGCTCCCCTTCCGTCCGCACCGGTCGAACCGCTGAGCGAGCGCGAGATGGATGTGCTCCGGCTCCTGGCCTCCCCTCTGTCCACTCCCGAAATCGCCCGGGAGCTGATCGTCTCCGCGAACACGGTCCGCTCGCACGTCAAGAGTATCTACGCCAAGCTGAATACCCACGGGCGGATCGAGGCCCTGCAGCGCGCCAGGGAGCTGGGGCTGCTGCCCTAGCAGGCCCCCGCCCCAACAGCGACGATCCCCACCGAACCGGTGGGGGTTTTCCTTTTCCGACCAGTCGCAGAAGTCCACCGCTGTTGATCCCCCTCTTATTCACCCAGTTAGGTGATGACGGCTCACCCAGCCGGGACATACACTGTGGCTGGATAAGGAACAGGAGAGATCGACGATGGCCAACGAACACGAACGCAGGCAAGGCATTACCTACGAGATCCGCGTAAAAGGCGACCTGGGCCCGGAATGGTCTGCCTGGTTTGACAGTTTCACGATCACACCGGAAGAAGACGGGGAGACCGTCTTGGTGGGGCAGGTGTTCGATCAGCCGGCCCTGCATGGCCTGCTGGCCAAGATCAGCGATCTGGGCCTGACGTTGGTCCGGGTTGAACGAATATCACAAGCTTCAAGAAAAGGAGAATGAAATGAACGCGCAAGAATTCGGAACCAAAACGAAAGCCTTCAAGATACGCAACCTGGTATTCCTGTTGCTGATCGTCCTGGTGGTGGCAGGCTGTTCCTCCCGGTCCCCGGCCACACCGGGGGCCGCCATCACACCGGCGCCCGCTGCCCCGACCGGTCATCCACCGGCCATCCTACGGGTGGTCGAGCGGGAGGAGATCATGAACGGCTGGTTGTTCCTTTACAAGGATATCTATTTCATGGACCCGGAAGGGGATGCCAATTCGGTGTCCATTGAAGTGACATCCTCCTCATTACCTTACCCTTTGCATGTCTCCGGAGGGGAGTTTGATACCCCCACGGAGGAACAAAAAGTCGAATCGCTGCTGACACTCCCCTGGTCATGCGATAGAAAAGTGGACGTGGTGGCAGAAAGCCGGATCTCGGATCGAGCCGGTAATATGAGCGAACCCGTGATCCTCACCGTTTCCTGCAGGCTGCTCCCCATGGAAAACAAACCCATCCTGACTCAGGGGCTCATCATGGGATCCATCATTGCCGTGGTTCTGCTGGCAGGGTTCTGGCTGTTGTTCCGCGGCCGACCGAACGAGCGCCTGGCAGCCCTCCGGTCGAGTCTTTTGTTCTTCTGCCTGCTGTTCCCGTTGAATTTCGTAGATCTGATCTTTCATGAAGGCGGCCATGGCTTGGATGACCTGTTCCACGGGATACCCGTCTGGCTGTTCGTTCATCCTTTTGCCCTGGACGGGTTTTCAAGGCCGGGGAGCAATCCTGGCTTCTGGCCGGATATCCTGGGACCAGCGGTGGCGATCTCGGCGGCCTTGTTGATCAGCTTGCCGTTCTGGAAGCGCCGCTCCCTGGCCAACCTTCCGATCGTGATGCTCTTCCCCTTCGTCGCGGCTGGCTCAGGCCAGTACATGCTTTCATTGCAGGGGGACTGGCGCAACCTGATCCAGGGCGCCGGGGTTCCGCCATTCGTCATCATCGTCCTGGGCGCTGTGCTCTGCTTCTCAGGCTACTTCCTGATGTTCACACTCTTCCCCCTTCTCGGCCTGCAACCGCAGAGTAGACGATCCATCTTTGCGATCCCGGCCGCGGTATTCCTGTGGAGCTTCCTCTCCATGATCGTGGCACATCTTTTTGTGCCCGGTTCGCCTTACGATGTTGAATACTTCATCGCCCGGGAAGTGGTCCCGAATGCGAATTGGTCCGTCCTGGGTGCCGTCCTCTGGGCGTTTATCGCTGTGATCTACACCACGCTCTTTCGCAGGGTCTATCCCAGGCTGCCTGCCTGGTTGCGGACGGAGACGGTCGCTCTGACCTGGAAGGACCTGCGCCTCCCCGCCGTGCTAGCGGTCATCAGTGTGATCCTGGGATTGATCATCATCACCTGAAATCTCGGATTCAATCTCTGGGCGAGGCGATCATCGCCTCGCCCAGAGCGCAGTGAAAATAAAGAAGAAAAAATGAACGCTCAATCTGTTGGATACAAAGTCAAAGCCTTCGGGGCTCGCAAGCTGGCCTTCCTTTTCCTGGTCATCATGCTGCTCCTTCCTGGCTACCGGGAGGTCCTGGACGAACTGGCTGCCCTCGGATCGGTGATGGTGCCCAATCCGGTCGTCTCCGAGGCGGGCTGGCTGGCGAACGGTCCCGATTCAGTGGCATGGTCTCCAGTCCATGCCATCGAGGAGGTCCGTATCCCGGTGCTGTACACGCTGGGGAGTACCTGGCCCTACAACCCGGAGTAACCCTGGACCTGATCGAGGAATGGCTCACGAACTTGCCGTAACAATCGCTTCGTTTTAGCACCTGCCAACGGTGTGGTGGTGCCATTTTTTTTGAACCTCTCGACTTTGTATTATCCGTATATACAGCATCCCCTTGGGGGCACTCAAAAATCCGCCTTTTCTGGTGGATTTTTGTTTTCTTGACCAAACTTTGACACTTCCAACCCATTTTCTTAATGCGATTATGACAGGCAAGGGGGTAAATTACAGACACTGATATGGTGTCTTATGTCTGATCTCTATTCCCTTCTTATGATCGCTGGTTTTTCCCTTTTCATGTGGGGACTGCTGCGCCTGTGCGATTGGCTGATGGAGAAATGAAATGAATGCCATCCTTCTCCTGACTGGTCTCATCGCGTTGGGCCTGCTGATCTATCTGTTCGTTTCGCTCATTAAACCGGAGTGGTTCGGATGAATTGGCCTGGCTGGCTGCAATTTGCAATCTATATTCTTGTCCTGCTGGTGCTGGTGAAGCCGCTCGGCCTGTACATGGCACGCGTCTACCAGGGTGAGCGAACCTTCCTCTCCCCTGTCGTGGCGCCGGTGGAGCGCTTCTTCTATCGGCTGGCAGGCGTGAAACCCGAGGAGGAAATGAACTGGAAGTTATACGCCGGGATGCTCTTGCTCTTCAACCTGGCTGGATTTCTGTTCCTGTATCTGCTCCTGCGCCTCCAGCACCTGCTGCCGCTCAACCCACAGAACTTCCAGGCTCTCTCCCCTGACCTGGCTTTCAATGCGGCCGTCAGCTTCACCACCAACACCAACTGGCAGAGCTATGGCGGTGAAACGACCATGAGCATCCTTTCCCAGATGCTCGGCCTGACCGTGCAGAACTTTCTCTCGGCAGCCACCGGCATGGCAGTCCTCATCGCATTGATCCGCGGGCTTGTACGGCATACATCCACAAAAATTGGCAACTTCTGGGTTGACCTGACCCGTTCCACACTATACATCCTTCTACCGTTGGCGCTCATCCTGGCACTGGCGCTCGTATCGCAGGGGGTGGTGCAGACCTTCCAACCGTATGCGACCGTCCAAACACTGGACCAGTCCGCGGGTCCCGCAATGCAGACACTGCATCTCGGTCCGGTTGCATCCCAGGTGGCCATCAAACAATTGGGCACGAACGGCGGTGGCTACTTCGGCGTCAACTCAGCCCATCCATTTGAGAACCCGACCCCGCTTTCGAATTTCCTGGAGATGCTTGCCATCCTGCTCATCCCAGCTGCACTCTGCTATACCTTTGGGAAAATGGTTGGCGAGGCGCGCCAGAGCTGGGCCATCCTGGCCGCCATGACGCTAGTGCTGGTGGCAATGGCGAGTATTGCCATCTGGGCCGAATCCCGGGGGAACCCGGCGTTCGCATCGTTGGGGATTGACCATTCGATGGGCAACATGGAAGGCAAGGAGGTGCGCTTCGGCGTCGTCAACTCGGCGCTGTGGGCCACGTTGACGACTGCCGCTTCCAACGGCTCGGTCAACGCCATGCATGATTCGTTCACGCCTCTCGGCGGGCTGGTACCCATGTGGCTGATGCAGTTGGGCGAGATCATTTTCGGCGGGGTCGGCTCGGGGCTGTACGGGATGCTGGCCTTCGTCATCATCGCCGTGTTCGTCGCCGGGCTGATGGTCGGGCGCACGCCGGAGTACCTGGGCAAAAAGATCGAGATCTACGAGATGAAGATGTCGGCCTTGATCGTGCTGATCCCGGTCCTGACCGTGCTGATCGGCACGGCGGTCGCCCTGATCGTCCCGGCCGGCCGGGCGGGGATCTTCAACGCCGGGCCGCAGGGTTTCAGCGAGGTGCTGTACGCCTATTCCTCGGCAGGCAACAACAACGGTTCGGCGTTCGCCGGGCTGGGCGCGAACAGCGTTTTCTATAACGTAACTCTGGGGCTGGCCATGCTGGTGGCCCGCTACGCGCTGATCGTGCCGGTGCTGGCCATGGCCGGGTCGTTGGCGCGCAAGAAAAAGGTCCCCGCCAGCGCCGGGACGCTGCCCACCCATACGCCGCTTTTCATCGCCTGGCTGATCGGGGTGGTCATCATCGTCGGGGCGCTCAGCTTCCTGCCCGCCCTGGCGCTGGGACCGATCGTCCAGCAGTTGCTGCTCGGCACGGGGAGGTTGTTCTGATGACGACGAAGAATTCCCAGGCCTCCAGCCTGCGCGGGGAACTCTATCGACGTGCCATCCTGGATGCCTTCAAGAAACTCGAACCGCGCCGCCAGGTGCGCAACCCGGTCATGTTCGTGACCGAGGTCGGCAGCCTGCTGACCACGCTCCTCTGGATCCAGGCCCTGGCCGGCAAGGGCGAGGCCCCGGCCGGATTTACACCTGCCCCGGGCGCAGGTGCCGGGGTTGGAGCGATCGCGTTATGGTTGTGGTTCACCGTCCTGTTCGCCAATTTCTCCGAGGCGCTGGCCGAAGGTCGCGGCAAGGCCCAGGCCGAGTCGCTGCGCAAAGCCCGCCAGGACACCCCTGCCCAACGCCTGCACGGCGATCCTGCCAGTCTGGAAGCGGCGCGCCAGGCCGTCGAACCCATCTCCTCCACCAGGCTGCAAAAAGATGACCGGTACCTGGTCGAGGCGGGCAACATCCTGCCCGCCGACGGCGAGATCGTCCTCGGCATCGCCTCGGTGGACGAAAGCGCCGTGACCGGCGAATCGGCGCCCGTTGTACGCGAGGCGGGCGGGGACCGGTCGGCGGTTACCGGCGGGACGCGCCTGCTCTCCGACTGGCTGATCGTGCGCGTCAGCGCCGACCCGGGCGAAGGTTTCCTCGACCGGATGATCTCCATGGTCGAGGGCGCCAAACGCCAGAAGACGCCCAACGAGATCGCCTTGAGCATCCTTTTATCCAGTTTCACGATTGTATTCCTGGTCGTGTGCGCCACGCTGCTGCCCTATTCACAGTTCAGCGTGCAGGCGGCCGGACAGGGTACGCCCATCACCATCACCGTGCTGGTGGCCCTGCTCATCTGCCTCATCCCGACCACCATCGGCGGGCTGCTCTCGGCCATCGGCATCGCCGGGATGGACCGGCTCATCCAGCGCAACGTCATCGCCCTCTCGGGCCGGGCCGTGGAAGCGGCCGGGGATGTGGACGTGCTGCTGCTCGACAAGACCGGGACGATCACGCTCGGCAACCGCCAGGCGGTGGAATTCCTGCCGGTTGCCGGGGTGGACCCGCGCGAGTTGGCCGAGGCCGCCCAACTGGCCTCCGTGGCTGACGAAACGCCCGAGGGCCGCTCGATCGTCGTGCTGGCCAAGGAGAAATTCGGCCTGCGCGGGCGGACGATGGGCGCCAGCGAGCAGGCACCGCACGGGATGCATTTCATCCCGTTCACGGCCCAGACCCGCGTGTCCGGTGTGGACTTCAACGGGACCTCCATCCGCAAAGGTGCTCCAGATACGATGGTGACGCTGATCCAGTCGGGCGGGAAAAGTCTCCCGTCTGATCTTGCTCCGGCAGTGGACGCCATCGCCCGCAGCGGCGGAACACCATTGGTGGTCGCGCGCGACGGTCAGGCGCTGGGCGTTGTCCATCTCAAGGATATTGTCAAGGGCGGCATCAAGGA
>JBFYSM010000409.1:0-3373 GCA_041301605.1 Chloroflexota bacterium
CGATATCTCCTGGTAAATGCGAGCCGGTGATGTTGCCAACATGGATCTCAGCGTTGGCGTAAGGCCAGGCAATGGCGATGAGGATGTTTTCGGACATTCGTGCCTCCATGACTCTTTTACCACGAAGGGCACAAAGGACACCAAGGAATTAATTAAAAAACTTTGTGTACTTTGTGACCTTGTGTTAGATGATTTGAATCGACAAACAAAAAGGCCGTCCGCATTGCTGGACAGCCCGAATGGATCGATCGCGTTCTGCGAACGCTATCCCTCCGCTGCCCAGGCGCGGTTGCACATATCCATCATGGACATCATCCGCATCAGGGTGGAGAAGGATAGGTTGGCTTGCATGGGCAGTAGTTTACTATGTCCTGCGTTGCGTGGCAAGGCTTGTTGTTGGATAAGTCTGGAACTCTAATGTTCGAACATGGGTAAAAGAATGGTTTCAGGAATTAGGTTGCGCAGGAGAGCGCAACCAATAAAGTTAGAGAACATAGCCTAACATTACAGCGCAAAGTCTTTTGTAGCGTTTGTATTGTGAGCGAACCTTCCACAAATCCTTCGACACGCTCAGGACAAGTTTTTCACGAATACACGAAATTTGCGCTGCCCATTCGAGCATTCGTGGTTTTTATTCGTGGACGGCACTCCGGCCTGACGATCAACCTTGCGCCGTAATACTAATCATCAGAAATATGGTTTGTCTGAATTCATATCGAAGGCCAGTTGAACTGTGTAGGTGCAGAGGCTGCCATCTTGAGAACGTGGATGACAAATCTATGGATTTGTCCCCCGGCATGGTTGGCGAGCGCTCTACAGACTTGGGCTACTGCACCATGCTGCAGATGGGAGTAAAATAACTTCCGAGGACACTCCATGAAACCATTTCAACTCATCTTTTCCTACGCCCGCAAGTACACCCCTTCCCTGATCGTCACCGCCATCAGCATGCTGGCCTTGGTCGGCGTGCAACTGCTGATCCCCTGGGTCATCAAACTGCTGGTTGCCAGGGTCACCGACCCGGCTACCGCCCTGGAGTCGATGGATTACATCACGAAACTGACCATGATCGTGATGATCGTCTTCATCGCCCGCGCCGGGCTGCAGTTCGTCCGCTCCTATGTGGCCCATGTGGCCGGCTGGGGCGTGGTGGCGGATGTGCGCAAGTACATCTACGAACACATGCAGCGCCTGTCGCTGCGCTTCTACGAGGATAAACAGGTTGGCCAGTTGATGTCCAACGTGGTCAACGATACCGACCTGTTCGAGCAGCTCATCGCCCATGCCATACCGGATGTGGTGGTCAACGTCATCACCCTGATCGGTGTAACCACCGTCCTGTTCGTGCTGAACTGGAAACTGGCCCTGCTCAGCACCATCCCCATCCCGCTGGTGGTAGGCTCCCTGCGCGTCTATGCCAAGTACGTTCGCCCGGCCTTCCGCCAGCGCCAGAAAGAACTCGGCAACCTGAACGCCCTGCTGAATGACAACCTGTCCGGCATCCGTGAGATCAAGGCCTTCACCCGCGAAGAAGATGAGGCCCGCCGCGTCCATGAGGGGATCGATAACTACCGCCGCTCCCTGCTGAGGGCCCTGCGCCTGATGGCCACCTTCCAGCCCTTTGTGGATTTCGCATCTTCATTGGGGATATTGATCGTCATCTACTTCGGTGGAAGGTTGGCCCTGCAGGGTATATTGCCGGTTGCCGACCTGGTGGCCTTTTTCCTATACCTGGAAAGTTTCTACGCCCCGGTGCGCAGCCTGAGCGGCGCCTGGGAAGCGGTTCAATCCTCCTTAGCGGGAGCAGACCGGTTGTCCGATTTGATGGCAGAACCCCAGGAGCCGCGCAACGTCCGGGGCGCGGCGCCAGTGACAGGTCGGGCGCGCGGCGATTTTGTTTTCCACAATGTACACTTCGAATATATCCCCGGCGTTCCAGTGCTGGAGGATATTTCATTGAATATCCCATCCCGTTCAGTAGTGGCGCTGGTTGGACCGACTGGCGTGGGTAAATCCACCTTGGTCAGCCTGATCCCGCGCTTCTACGATGTGACCCGCGGTGCGATCACCCTGGATGGGCGAGACCTGCGCGATTACACCCTGGAAAGTTTACGCCAGCAAATCAGTATTGTGCTGCAAGATGTTTTCCTGTTCTATGGGACAGTGCGCGAGAACCTGCTCTTTGGCCGCCCGGATGCGGATGAACAGGATATGTTTACCGCTGCCCGAACCGCCAATGCCCATGAGTTCATTTCGGAACTTCCCAACGGCTATGACACTCTGATCGGGGAACGCGGCGTCAAACTCTCCGGCGGGCAGAAACAGCGCCTGTCGATTGCGCGGGCGATCTTGAAAAACGCCCCCATCCTGGTGCTGGACGAAGCCACTTCGTCTGTTGACACCGAAACCGAACTGCTCATCCAACAGGCACTCGAACGCCTGATGGAGGGCCGCACTACCATCATCATCGCCCACCGCCTGTCCACCATCCGCAATGCGGATCAGATCGTGGTTCTGGAGGATAAGTGTATCCGTGAAATGGGAACACATCAGGAGTTGATGAAACTGGATGGGCTGTATAAACGGCTCTACACTGTCCAGCGGGAACTGGAGCCGGTCCTGGTTGCACAGCACGAGTAAAACAGAACCTCCCCAATCCGGGGAGGTTTTGCTTATAAATATTCCTTCAGCTGCCGCGCCCGACGCGGGTGCCTCAACCTCCTCAACGCCAACCCTTCGATCTGCCGGATGCGTTCTCGGGTCAACCCAAATTTCTGCCCCACCTCTTCCAGGGTATAGGCATTCCCGTCATCCAGCCCGAAACGCAAGCGCAGGACGCGCGCCTCGCGGGGCGTAAGGCCATCCAATACTTCGTCAAGTTTCTCATGGAGCATGGTTTCGTAAACCACCTGCATTGGGGTTGGGCTGAATTTGTCCTCGATCATTGTACCCAGTTCCGAGTCATCATCCTCCCCCACCGGGCTTTCCAGGGAAAGCGGCAACCAGGATACCTTCATGATCCATTGCACCCGCTTCGGTTCAAGGTTGAGTTCTGCAGCCATCTCCTCCACAGTAGGGGCACGGCCCAAGCGTTGCTCAAGGTCATGCGTGGCTTTATAGATCTGGCGGATGCGGTCGCTCATATGGACCGGCACGCGGATGGTTCGAGCCTGGTCGGATATGGCGCGTGTGATCGTCTGGCGGATCCACCAGGTGGCATAAGTGGAAAAACGGAATCCCTTGTGTACATCGAATTTTTCCACCGCTTTCATCAAGCCCAGGTTCCCTTCCTGGATCAAATCCAGGAAGGGAAGACCGCGTCCCATATAACGTTTCGCCACGCTGACCACCAACCGGGTATTGGCCTTGATTA
>JBFYSM010000417.1:0-28382 GCA_041301605.1 Chloroflexota bacterium
AGCATATCTACTTTGCCTCGCGCAAGGATGCCTTCAATCGCATGACAGTCATGCGGCATGCGGTCCGCCACCTGCGGGCAGGCGGGGCACTGATGTACTTTGCCGCCGGCCACCGCGACCCGGATCCAGCCGTCTACCCGGGAGCGGCCAACTTGATGGATGCCTGGATACCTGGAGCTGATTTTTTCCTCAAGCATGTGCCTGGATTGCAGATCCTGCCCACCGTCATCAGCGGGGTGGTTTCCCAGAAGTGGGCGCGCCACCCGGTCACCAGCCTGAGAGGGAAGCAGATCGATCGACACCGGCTGGCTGAATTCGGACAGGTGATCACCCAATTGCTGCGCCCCGGTCGGTTGTATGTTTCTCCCTTCATATCCTTTGGGCCGATGGTTGGGGAGGCTGACCTGCGCCAGGAAGAAACGGGTGATAACCTCCTGCCAGCCCTGATCGCACGCGAAAAAGCACTGCTTGCCGAACACTGCCAAGCCTTTGGGGGTTATGTTAACCAAGATGAAACTGGATTTGCCTATGGACCCCGAGATTACCAGATTGAGTGACACACTCATCTTAGAAATCCTGAATGCGGTTGGACTCCCAAAAACCGAACGGCTGCGGGATTTGGTTCATCCGATCTTCCGCAAAGCCACCGAACACATGGCCGCCATCGGCCTCACTTTCGACCGGCTGGTGGAAAAATCCGGTTTCCCAAAAGCTGCCGATTGGGCACTGACCAACTGGTGTAAAGGCATACGGGCGCGCGGCACCGAGCACATCCCCAAAGAAGGTCCGCTGCTGGTTGTTGCAAACCACCCCGGCACCTATGATGCGCTGGTCATCACTTCGCAGCTCCAGCGCCAGGATATCGGCATCGTAGCCAGCAATATCCCCTTCCTGATGTACCTGCCGTCTGCATTCCAGCATTTCTTCTTCGTCAGCCGGGATGCCCACGAACGGATGCTGGCCGCCCGGGCGGTCATCCGCCACTTGCAGGAAGGAGGCGCCGCACTGATCTATGGCTCCGGCACGATCGACCCCGACCCGGCTGTCTCACCTGAAGCAGCAGAATACCTCGAGCACTGGTATCCCAGCCTGAACCTGTTCCTGCGCTTCGCCCCGCAGACCCGCGTCCTGCTCTCGATCGTCAGCCATGCCCTTTCGCCGAAGTGGGCCTATCACCCGATCACCTGGCTGCGGAAGAAGGGGATGGAAAAACGCCGCGTCGCAGAGTTCGGCCAGGTGCTCCAGCAGTTGTTCAAGCCGGGCAGCCTCTACATCTCGCCGCGGGTATCCTTCGACGAGCCATTGACCCTGAGCGACATCCCATCGAACCAAAATCCCCTGTTCGTGTTCGTTGCAAGGGCAAAAACACTGATGCAAGAACACATCCAGTGGACAAAATCCCTCACGGAGCCAGGTTCAATCCCAACATGAAAATCCGCAAAATCGATACAACCAACAAACGTGATGTAAAGAAATTCGTTGATTTTCCAAACCAGCTATACCAAGGCAATCCTTATTTCTGCCCGGCGCTCGAACCGGATGCCCGCTTTGTGTTGAACCGTGAGAAGCATCCCTTCTACAAACACTCCTTTGCCGATTTCTTCCTGGCAGAAAGCGAAGGGGATGTGATCGGACGCATCGCCGCCATCCACAACACCCGGCACAACGAGTACCGCCAGGTCAGCACGGCCTTCTTCTGCAACTTCGATGTGGTCGAGGATTTCCAGGTTGCGCAAAAGCTGTTCGAAGCGGTTTTGGATTGGGCACGCAGCCGGGAACGGCGAAACATCCTCGGCTCGCGCAGCCTGACCGGATCCGATGCGAGCGGTGTGTTAGTGGAGGGTTTCGATCAACGGACGGTGATGGGCGGTCCTTACAACCATCCTTATTACGATCCGTTCATTCAAAAACTGGGCTTCAAGAAACTGACCGACCACCTGTCCGGCTATCTCCCAACCAGCTACCAACTCCCTCGGCGCTTCTACGATCTTGCTGAAAAAGTGCAGGGACGGCGCGATTACTGGATCAAGCACTTCAGCACGAAGGATGAGATGCGCCAGTTTGCGCCGCGTGCCCTGGCCGTCCACGAGCAGGCCTTCGCCGGTACGCATGAATGGCACCCGGATACACCCGAAGAACGCCAGGCATTTGCTGAGGGCCTGGTCGCCATTGCCGATCCCCGACTGATAAAATTAGTTATGAAAGGCGAGCAAGTGGTCGGTTTCGGCATCTGCTACCCGGACCTTTCGGATGGATTGCGCCGATCAAGAGGTCGTTTGTGGCCATTCGGTTGGTGGCACCTCAAGCGGGATGCGAAACGAACGAAATGGCTGCTCGCCAATGGCGTTGGCCTGTTACCAGCCTACCAGAACATGGGAGCCAATGTTCTGCTCTACACGGCCATGGCAAAAGCGGTGCATGAAGCCCTGCAATTCGAGCACGTGGATTTCGTGCAAATCAATGAGACCAACTTCAAAAGCCGTTCCGATATGGAGGCCCTCGGTGTTAAATGGGTAAAGGTCCATCGCAGCTATACCCTTGAACTTTAGTCGATACCTGCGTAAGATACGATCATAATCTTGATTAGTGAGCGCTCTCTAGCGCTCACAATCTGCGCTAGCGAAAGAAGAGAGATTTGAAAAATCCATCCTTCCAACAGCAAGTCACATTCCTGTACACCCGTGACCTGGAGAAGAGCCAGGCCTTCTATCATGATGTGCTAGGCCTGCCAATGGTGCTGGACCAGGGCACCTGCCGCATCTACCAGGTATGCCCAAACGGATTCATCGGCCTGTGCCAGAAGCCGGATGCCCATCAAGACCCTCAAGGCATTATCTTCACCATGGTTACAGATGATGTGGACGGCTGGTATGCCCGCTTGCAAGAGCATCACATCCCAGTCGAAAAACCACCTGCCCTGAACCCCAAATACAACATCCACCACCTGTTCGTGCGCGATCCCAACGGCTACCTGGTCGAGATCCAGCGTTTCCTCGATCCCGCCTGGCCAAAACCTATTCCCGCATAACTGCCCAAAGGAGAACCCATCATGTCCGTTCCTGCCAAAGATCGCCTGCCCTGGTTTACCAAGTTATTCTACGGTTCTGCCGATTTTGGCTTTGCCTTTGTCGATTCATGCGTAGCGGTTTTATTCGCCATCTTCCTGACCGACATGGTCGGGCTGCCTGCCAGGCTGGCCGCCCTGGCGATCTTCATCGGCAAATCCTGGGATTACATCAACGACCCCATCATCGGCTACCTGTGCGACCGCACCCGCAGCCGCTGGGGACGCCGCCGCCCGTACCTGCTGTTCGGCTTCATCCCATTTGGCATCTCCTTCCTGATGATGTGGTGGATCCCACCCTTCTCCAACCAGTGGGCGCTGGTGGTGTATTATGCCGCCGCCTACTTCTTCTTCGATACGATGGTCACGGTTGTCACCATGCCCTACTTTGCCCTGACCCCCGAGCTGACCCAGGATTACGACGAGCGCACCTCCCTGACCAGCTACCGGATGGCATTCTCGCTCATTGGTGGACTGGTGGCATTTGTTGTCCCCTTGATGATCATTGGTGAAACCATTCCGGAAAACAGGGGGCGGGCGTTGATGATGGGGGCCATCTTCGCAGTTGCCTCCGCCCTGCCCCTGCTGCTGACATTCATCGGGACGCGCGAGAAAAAAGAATATATCGAGCAGAAATTACCAACCATTCGCGAATCCCTGCGTGCTGCCCGCAAGAACCGCCCCTTCATCTTCGCCATGGGCATCTTCCTCTTCACCTGGACGGCCATGTCCATCATCGAGAACCAGTTGTTCTACTTCCTCGAATACCGCATGGGATTGGAAGATGAGGCTCCCATCGTAGCCGGGACAGTCTTCATCAGCGCCATCATCGTGCTGCCGTTCTGGGTCTGGATTTCCAAGAAAACAGACAAGCGCAAAGCTTACATCGTTGGGATGCTTTTCCTGGCCGCAGTGATGATCTCGTTGATCTTCATCCCGCCCACGCTTGGATTGTGGATCGTCATCACCCTGGCGGCGCTGGCCGGGATCGGGGTTTCGGCGGTGCATGTGCTGCCGTGGGCAATGATCCCGGATGCGGTCGAAGTGGACCAACTCGAGACCGGCAGCCGGCACGAAGGCGTCTTCTATGCCCTGGTAACCCTCTTCCGCAAAGTGGCCGCCTCGATTGCGATCCCGCTAGCCCTCTTGATGCTGGATGCCAGTGGGTTCATATCCAACAGTTCCAACCAGCCTACGTCAGCGATCAACAGCATCCGCTTCCTGATGGGCCCCCTGCCATCCATCTTCCTGCTGGGCGGGATCATTTTTGCCATCTTCTACCCATTGACACGAGAGATCCACCGCAAGACGCGCGAGAAAATTGCCGCCCGCAGCGCCGCAGATTGAAAGCGAGGAATAATGAGCCAGAACAGGAAAAAGGTCAAAAAACTTCAGAAACAACGCAAACAGAAACGTCAAGAGATCGCCCAGCGCCGGGAAAAATCCTTCCGGCAGCGTTCGGAGCAGGTGCACGATGAGGCATTGGATGACATGATGCCACTATTTGGCGGTCTGTCAACAGCTCCCGGGCAAGGCACGGAAGAACTGATACTGCTATTGATAGATACCGATGATCTGGCGGATGAACCGGAGATGGAGGGCGTCCTGTTCGATCCGATGCTGGCTACGGAAAATTTGGGAAAAGCTGCAGAGAAATTTGGATTTTCACCCGAGAAAATGGCAACGCTCTCCCAGGAAAAACGAGAAGAAGCGCAATTGGAGATGCTGGAAGAGTGCGTGAAACTGCTTCTGACGACAGAAATATGCCAGGAAATTCTGAAAAGGCTGGATAACCTGCGCCTGCGGCTGAAGAAGTCAGGCAGGAAGAAAGAAACCGCCAGATTAGCAGCTTTGATATCCTTCTTGAGAGAGGATAAGAAACATACAAGTTGGCCGATGATCGGGCTGGTGCAGGCGCTTGTTCGACGCCACATCGATCTCGGCTTCGCCTTGGTGGATGTGGCTGTAGCAGCAGCACCAGACGGGGAGGACGAAACCGATATATTGGATGCCAAGGTAATGAAAAAACCAGGTCCGCTCAAGAAACTCAAAACCCTGCTGAAAACCCCCGGGTTGCAGGAATACCTGGAGCAAAAAGCAGAAAAAACATGGGAAGAAGGAATATCTGCTATCTTCGCAGGGGACTTAAACCTCCACGTTTACCTGGAGGAAGAAATAGAAGAAAATTACAAGATTCTTGCCAATGTAATCGGCTTCGAAAATGCTGAAACGATGGCTGCGGCCGGCTCAAAATGGAAGCTCACAGATAAGAAGGCAAAGGAACTGTTTCGCCAACTGGAAATCTATATAACGAAAATCTTTACCCCGGCGCGACTGAAACAGTTACGGGGAGGGATAGATACTATTTTCAAAGATCCAAATTATACAGAAAAGTGGGCTCCCTTTCTTGCAATGCTGAAAGGGAATCTGGAAGACAAGAAAGCTGTCGAGTACGAGATGAAATTTTTCATAGCGGCTCTGTTGGGTGAAATGAGAGCAATTGCGAAGGAAGAAACGGATAGAAAAAGCCCACCAACCAGCAAATAGAACTGCCCTGCCAAGAAAGGCGAGGAAACTTCAGCCAGGTGAGAAAAACCGCCAGCCTTCGAGGTTGGCGGTTGTCATTTTCAGGCTCTTGCATAAAATCCATCTGGTCAATTCACTCAGAACAACACTCCCTGTGGCAGGATCAGCCAGTACAGCAGCACCGCCTGGCAGAAAGCCGTAAGCCATAGGCGCTGATTGATCGCCTGTACCAACCCACCGAAGGCCAATACCAGCCACAGGATGAGCAATCCTTGCAAACCACCCAGCATCCCGGAGAGCGAGCCGATGGCGGCCATAAGAATAGTGTACAGAAAGAATGGGAACAGACCGATCAACGTCAATGCAGCTTGCGGCCAGGATGTTCCGCCAGCAGCCTTGAGCATCCTGGCTTCGTGTAAACCTATCCAGAATCCCAATGCCGTGAAAGGGGTAAAGACGACCAGCCATACCAACCGCAGGCTGAGCGGGAAAACATAGAACCAGCCGGTGCGGGCATAAGCTGTTGTCAGGATTAGCACGATTAGGGTAACCCCAATCGCTGCCAGGATTCGTTTCCAGTCCAATGCAGGCTTCTCCACATCAAAAGGCAACTTCCCTTTTACGCCTGGCATCCTTCCGCGCCAGTACAAGAAGAAGAGAAGGATACCGTATCCGCCGATGAAACCGACATAGATCAGGTTGAAAACCGGCTTGCAAAGCGGGATGAAGAAAAAGATGCTGCCCAATATCGCTGCCACGGGCAGGGCTGCCAGCCAGAGCAGGAGCTTGCCCCACAGGAAGCGGCGGGGATGAGTTACTTCCACCTGCGGCTCGATCTTCTCCGCTGACGCCATAACATTCGCCCATTTCTCGCCACCCGATAGGAATATCAAGAGTCCGATAAATCCCAGAATCCACGCCCATACTCGATAATTCTGCGGAATCTTCAGCATTGCTATCCGTATCGATTCCACTTCAATTGTCGCTTCCAATCTTTCAGGTGACACAGCAATAGCATCATCTTGAAAAACAATGTCTTGACTCATTCTATTCCTGATCCATTCCCTGGCAGAAATGATTACACGACTCGAGAATGGCTCATAATTGTGAAACATATCTGGGACCAGTAAAAGGGCGCGATCATTTACAAAGTAGGGAACATCTACATTTACCCCCAACTTATCTGCCAAAAGATGGGCATTTTCAGGCGTCAAAATATCATCCCATTCCCCACTGATGAGTAAAATGGGCACAGGCGGATTCTCAGGCCCCAGCCCCTGAACCCAAGATAAGTCAGCATCGGTTGTGCCGGTAAAGAATTCCGATTGCACGTTCGTTGACAAATTAACCTGGGTCCCCAACAACACCAACCCGGCCACTTCCTCCGGGTTCATTGTCGCAGCTTGCAGGGCTACCCGCGCCCCCAGGCTGTGACCGATGACGAATATCTGTTCTGCCCGCAAACCAGAAACCTGCTTGAACTCATCCAACGCAGCCAGCGCTTGATAAGCCAGCCGGTCAGTGGCGGCATTATCGAAGGCCAGGGTTCCTGGCGAGCGGCCATGCCCGGAGAAATCGAAGGTAAAAACCTTGAAACCCTGGCGGGCAAACTCGCTTGCCAGGGAACGCATGGTTATTTGGTCGCTGCCGAATCCTTCGAGCAGGATCACGCCGTACGGCCACTCCCCTGCATAATAGGTGCCGACCAGTTTATCCCCAGCAGGATCGGTAAAGGCAACTGGTTGGGAATTCGCCAGGGGGCGGTCGATCAGCCAGACGGTCAGTATAGAACCAAGTGAAAGGATAAGCCCGGCAATAGTCAACACAATGGCAGTTCTTCGCTTCATGTATCCTCCGACGATTTCGTTTCCGGGATCTCCCGTGCCGCATTTTCCAATATCGTGAATCCTTCCGCCATCAGGCGTGCCAGGCGGTCAGGGTGTTTCTTTCCTTTCTCCACCTGCTCCATCATCCGCAGCAGGGAGACGCGCAAACCAGCCGCCCGGTGTGCCCAAACAGAATCAGCCGAGAGCCGCTCCAGGCGGGCGATGAGCATGCGGGTCTGTTCTAAACGATGGTTCATAAGGCAATTCTAGCCGATGGGGGTCATCCGCGCAATCAAAATCGATGGTCGAGTAGGCCGCCGTCTGGTTTCGATACGAGCGTAAGAATCGCTCTACTCAACCAACGGCGGCCATATCGAGACCACCAGTTGTCTATCGAGATGGGCATGTAATCCAAATTGCCGCTTGACTCTCCCTCCCATTCGACATATGATAAACATGGAACACAATACACCGCTCTATCTGCCACAGGAGGTGGACCGTGAGCGAATTGGTCAATCCGTACATCGCTGGCGCACCGGTCGTGGAAGCCCGCATGTTCTTCGGGCGGGAGGATGTATTCGAGTGGATCCAGAACAGCCTGACCGGCCGCTACGCCGACCATATCCTGGTCATCCACGGACAACGCCGGGTGGGAAAAACATCCGTCCTGAAACAATTGGGCAACCGCCTGCCCGAAAAGTACATCCCCGTTTTCTTCGACCTGCAGGGCCGCACGCATACCACGATCGACCGCTTCCTGTGGTGGCTGGCGCGCGAGATCGTACGCGTCCTGAAACAGGAGCGCGACATCACCATTCCCCCCCCGGAGAAGGAAGTCTTTGCAACCGATGCGGAATACTTCGAGCACCGCTTCCTGCCGGAACTGCGTACAGCAATCGGTGACCATACCCTGCTGCTGACCTTCGACGAATTCGACAACCTGGAAGAGAGCGAAGTCAAGGAAGAACTGGCCCGCCCACTGATCGACTACCTGAGGCGCCTGATGGGTGAGAGCGGCTTGAATTTCATCTTCTCCATCGGCTCATCCGGCCGGAAACTGGAGAACATGCAGGCAACCTATACCGAGTTCTTCAAAACTGCCCTGTACAAGAAGATCAGTTTCCTCAACCAGGTGCAGACGGCTGGCCTGGTGACCCGCCCAGTGGAGGGATTGCTGGAATACGAACCGGAGGCCGTCAAGCGCATTTACGGCATCACCTCCGGCCACCCCTATTTCACCCAGTTGACCTGCCACGAACTCTTCTCCCTCTGCCAGCGGACCGGCGAATTGCGCATCCGGGAAACGGATGTAGAAGCAGTGCTGGATGATGTGGTCGAGCGCGGCACCGTCAACCTGAAGTTCACCTGGGATGAGGCTTCGGATATCGAGAGGTGGTCCCTGGCAGCCCTGGCACATGAAAAAGTGCCGATGGACAACCATAGCCTGGCGGAGTACCTGCGCAAGCAGCGGGTGCGCTTCAGCGAACCCGACCTGATCTCCGGCGTGCTGCACCTGCGCGAAAAGGACATCCTGACCGAGCAGAACCAGTTTGTCATCCACCTGCTGCGGCTGTGGCTGCAAAAGAACCGCACCATGGAACAAGTGCGCGAGGAATTGACCGAGGTCAACCCCATCGCCAACCGCTACATCGAGATCGGGATGGAGTTCCAGGATGCCGGGCAGTACGACCGGGCGATCGAAAACTTCCGCGAGGCGCTGAACGTCGCCCCGGACCACATCCAGGCCCAGGTCAATATTGCTCTCGCCTACCAAGCCCAGGGCATGCTGGACCAGGCGGTGCTGGAATTCGGGAAAGCCCTGGCGATGGATGATGAAGATGTTTCCGCCCGTTCCGGGTTGTGCAGCACCCACCTGGCGCTGGGCGACGCCGCCATGGCAAAGAACCGCTATAAAGATGCCATCACTTCCTACCAGAAAGTGCTGAATATCAACACCGAGCACACCGAAGCCCGCCAGCGCATGGCCGAGATCAACCGCCAACGGGCCGAGAAAGCCATGACCGATGGCCGGGACGAGGAAGCCCTGGCCGCCTTCGCAGAGGCTTTGAAATTCACGCCCGAGGATGAGGCGCTTTCCCAGCGCTACGAGCAGGCCAAGGTCGAGAAACGCACCAAGGTGGTCGCCAGCTTGCTCGCTAAAGCCGAAAAGGAGCAATCTGCTCGCAACTGGGATACTGCCCTTTCCATCCTGCAGAACGCCCTGGAAATCGATCCCCAGAACGAGAAGGTCCAGAAGCGCCTGGAAACCATCCGGGAAGAACAACGCAAGGCAGGGCTGGCGGCTATCCTGGCGCGTGCCGACCGCGCCCGGCAAGCCGGGCGTTGGGGATTGGTGATTGCCGCCCTGGAGGAATACCTGGCCCAGGAGCCGAGGGATGCCAATATACAGGCCCGGATCGTAGAAGCCCGTCAAAAGCTGACCGAAGCCCAGGCCGACGAAGCCCGCACCCGGGCCATCAGCCTCACCCGCCAGGAACGCTTCGAGGAGGCCCTGGTTGCCTGGGATGAATATCGAAAGATAAACCCTGCCGACGAACAGACGGTTCAGGTGGAGATTGAAAAGATCCGCAAGGCGCAGGCGCTGGCAAATACTTATGGAGAAGCGCAGTCTGCTTTTACGAAGAAAAACTACGACCGGGCAGTTGCGCTGTTCAAAGAGATCGTTGTGCAGGATGAGAACTACCGGGATGCCTCCCGCCGCATGGCCGAGGCAATCGAACTGCGCCGCACGGCGCGCAAGTGGTGGCAGAGCCGGTGGTTGTGGGGGATAGTTGTGAGTTCGGTAGTTTTGGTAGTTGGGTGGTTGGCGTTCCGCCCGGACTCGCCGCTGATGCAGGCGCTGGCAAGTCGGACCGAACAGCCTGGTCAGCCAAGCCAGCCAGCAGGGATCCAGACATCTCTTCCCACGGGGATGGCAGTCACAGAACTGGCTACTTCGACGATCACACCGACCGCCCTGCCCGGTTCCTGGATACGGCTATCCGCAGCCCAGTTCGCGGAACGGGATGATGTTACGGATATCGTTGTTGATCCCACGGATTCAGGTGTGATCTACGCCAGCACGGCATACGCGGGGGTGTATAAATCCATCGATGGGGGAAACTCCTGGCAGCCGATCATGAACGGACTGAACGAGGGAAAGGTCGGCTCATTGGCCATCAACCCGCAGGAACCGGACACCATCTTCGCAGCAACCGTCAGCGGTGGCCTCTATAAAACAACCAACGGCGGGCAATCCTGGCAGCTTGTAAACGAGATCGGACTCTCGCCGGGTGAATTTCCCTACATCAACGTTCAGATCGCACCATGGGATAGCCAGGTGATCTTCCATTCTACCGGTGAAAAACTGTACCGTTCCGATGATGATGGACAAACCTGGCAATCGCTGAAAGAAACCTGCCCGGCTGTCGGAGCATTTGTGCTTCACCCCTCCCAGGCAGCTACACTGTTCGCGACGAATTTTACTGGCCCCAGTGATCCTACTCTATCCTCCGAGGAATGTCCGGGAGGTGTATATAAATCCTCCGATGGAGGCGAATCCTGGGACCTTGTTGGGATGCAAGGTTATCCAATGGTTGGCCATGCAGGAGGTGTAGGAAGCGGATCCCTTTATGGGATCGGAGGCGGTTTCGAGATCGGTGGGCTACAGGGAGAATACATGTATGTTAACGCCTACGTGTCAGAGAACAACAAGGGGCATACCGCCTTCCTTTCGCAAGACGGCGGGGTGACATGGAAAGAAATCCTCGATGATATTTGCTATTCCTTCCAGGCCAACAGCACGAACGGTGCACAGGTCTACTGCCGGTCCGGTTCCTATCTCAAAGTATCCAATAATGCAGGCACAACCTGGAAGAACCATCCACTGGCGGAAACGAGCAACTTCGAAAGCCTGGCTGTCCATTTTGGAGAGGATATGATCCTGATGGGCGGGAAGGGATTGTATAGTTCCACAGATGGCGGCCTCACCTGGCAGAACCGCTCTTCCGGCTTGGGTGCCGGACGCCTGGAATTGAAGATCGATCCAAAGAACCTTACGTTACCGCTTTATCTCCAGGAAGGGTCTTGCACACAGCCTGGGGCGGAATGGCCGCTCCATCGTTCACAAGATGGCAAGAGCTGGGAGTACCTCACAAACGAAAGCTGCGGCCTGGCTTTCGATGCAGATGGGCAGACGCTTTACCGTACTACTGCCAGGTCAACAGATGGCGGAGAAACCTGGGTAAGTTTCGAGTTTTCGGAGAGCAGAAGCATCCTGGCCCATCCGCTCGTAAGTGGAACCCTATTCAGGAATGATGGTGGTTCGGTTTGGAAATCCACCGACTATGGCCAAAGCTGGAACATCCTGATCGAAAACCTAAATGATTCATTCTTGTACAGTGACATTCAAGGGCAGGTTTGGTACACGAATGCTTCTGCCCGATCCGTGGATGGAGGCGATACCTGGACGAGATGTGCCAACCCGCTCTTCACTTCGATCGGCAACCAGTCAATCGCCATCCAAGCGCAGGACAGCACGAAACTATATGCCGCCACGCCCGGCCAGGGAGTAATGGTCAGTGAAGATGGCTGCCAAACCTGGCAGCCCATCAACAATGGCCTGGGAAACCTATTCGTCAACAGCCTGGCCATCAATCGGCTCAATTCCAACACCATCTATGCCGGTACGGATGGAGGTGTATACATTTCTCTGGATGGCGGCCAGACATGGGGAGTTCAAAATAATGGCTTGCTGGGCGCAACGGTGGTGTACTCGGTCGTGGTGGATATATCCTCCCAGGCTTACGCCGCCACACCGTATGGGATCTTCAAGCTGGAGGGGAAATAGCCCTCACCCCTACCCCTCTCCCTAAGAACACGGGAGAGGGGCAAGAAAGATGGAGTATGAAAGCGAATAAACCACTCCGAGCTTATGAGAGTATCCGCTTGCGGGCCAGGGAGCTCCGCAAAGAGATGACCCCCGCCGAGAAGGTGTTATGGGAGCGGTTGCGCAATCGCCAGCTGGGTGGATTCAAATTTCGCAGACAAGCTCCCATGGGCACCTTTATCGCTGACTTCTATTGTGCAGAGAAGAAGTTGATCGTCGAGATCGATGGTTGTGTGCACGATACACAAGTGGAATATGATCTTTTCCGCACGGAAACGATGGAAAGCCTCGGATACCGGGTGATCCGCTTTCGGAACTCAGAAATCGAGCAAGATCTCCCTCGTGTTTTATCTACTATCCTCCAAACATGCCAATCCCCCTCTCCCCGGATGGGGAGAGGGGAAAGGGGTGAGGGGTAACCATGCCTGATCAACCTAACCTCGAATCTCTCTATCACCAAGCCCAATCCGCCCTCAAAGCCAGGGACTACGCCCATGCCAGCGAACTCCTCAAGCGCATCCTGGTGCTCGACGAGAACTACAAGGATGCCTCCCGCCTGCTGGCGCAAATCGTCAAACTCAAACGCAGGCGCTGGTACAACGATCCACGCATCTGGGGAACTGTAATTGTCATCATCGTGATAGGCCTGCTGATCTGGCTGGTGCCGAAGTTATCGCTGCCCGCTTTGTTTGCGCCCACACCCACAATCACGATTACCATGCGCCCAACAATGACACTCTTACCAACAAGAACCGTCATCCCAAGCATTACACCACCCGCCACTGCAACGCCTGTTATGCTGACCTGGAAGCGGATCTCCATTGGACAGGTATTCAAGCGCGACTCCATTACAGCCATTGTGGTGGACCCGCAGGATTCCGATGTGATCTATGTTGGCACAGAAAATGCAGGGATATATAAATCCATCGATGGAGGGGGTTCCTGGAAGCCTATGCAGAACGGCATGAGAGAAGGCCGGATCGGTGGATTGGCGATTGATCCGAATGACTCTCAAGTGCTATATGCCACGATCGTTGAAGGAAGCCTGTATAAGACCATCGATGGCGGGGAATCTTGGATTCTACGTTCAGCCGAGAAACCCTTCACCAATCCGCACCGGGTTGCGGTTGCACCGTGGGATAGCCAGGTGATCTTTGAGTGGGGGGAGTGGAGCATCCGGCGCTCGGATGACGGAGGCATTAATTTCTCCCCGATAGCAGATGATTGCCTGAGCAGGAGCAGGGGTGGATTGGTGGTATCGCAATCGCAACCGGGTACCCTGTTCATCAGCAGGTTGATTGATTCCTATGACCCTGAAGGAGCAAATTGTCCATCAGGCATTTATCGTTCACAAGATAAAGGGATCACCTGGGAACGGATCGGGATGGAAGGGTATTATGTGCCCGGCGGTGCCGAGGATGCCTTCGCAGTAGGGGGGATAGATAACCGTTACGTCTACGTGACAGCCAACAAAAAGCCCCATACGGAACCGGAGAATAATCCGGCCATGCTTTACATGTCCCCCGATGGTGGCCTAACATGGTTCCCGGTTAAGGATGGGTGTAACTGGGTTCAAGTCAACCCACAAGATGGTCGGGAAGTATATTGTTATTCCGGTGGCGATTACCCGGAAGTTTCCTTTGATGCAGGTAACACCTGGAATGAACTCAAACCAACCGAAACCAGCTCTTTCCAGGCATTCAGTATCTTCCGTTTTGGGAATATCGCCCTCGTGGGCGGAGATGGCCTGTTCGCATCCTATGACAATGGGAAAACCTGGCAGGAACTCTCGGCCGGATTGGGCGCTCTGCGGCTCAGGCTTATCCTGAACCCCCAGGGCACGGAACCGCCCTACCTTCAGGAGGGGATCTGCACCCTGGGGAAAGATCGAACCTTGTATCATTCCTCGAACGGGGGTTCCCACTGGGAAGTTGTTGTCCCCTCACGTTGTGACCTGGCCTTTGATGTGGATGGCCATACGCTATACCGGAGCGGTATCCTTTCTTCCGATGGAGGAACAACCTGGGGAGGCATGGGAGGAGAGCGGGAGCTTTTTCTTCCACAGGGTGTGTTATCCCATCCGACCCAATCCGGAAAGATCTTTGTCTATAGCGGGATTGGAGGGGATTTATCCTTCTACAGTTCAGCAGATTACGGAGAAACATGGCAGCAACCGCTGGAAAGCTATTCAATGTGCGGCTCCTATCCACGGTTGTACACAGATTTGCAGGGAGAGATCCTGTATCTCACCGCTGGTTGTCCCAATTTTTATTATTCCAAAGATGAAGGTTCCACCTGGCAATCTTGTGCGTACCTCCGGGCTTCGGTCAGCGACCAGAACTTGGCCATCGACCCGCGCGACAATCGCCACCTGTACGCTGCCACCCCGGGCATTGGAGTCATGATCAGCACGGATGGCTGTCAATCCTGGCAGGAAAGCAACACGGGGCTGGGTAGCTTGTTTATCAACGCGATTGTCATTGACCTGAATAATCCAGATACGCTCTACGCTGGCACAGACGGCGGCGCTTATGTCTCCTTCGATGGTGGCCAAACATGGAATGAGATCAATGATGGATTGCTTGGGGCTTTGGTGGTTTATTCCATCGTGGTGGATAAGGTCAGCAATGTCTACGCAGCCACACCGTATGGGATCTTCAAGTTAGAAGGAAAATAATGCATGGCTGACATCAACGAGCTCAACGAACTCTACATCAAAGCGCAATCCGCCCTGAAAGCCAGGGAATATGATCAAGCCAGTGCTTTTCTCAAGCGAATCTTATTGATTGATGAAAATTATAAAGATGCCTCCCGCCTGCTGGCTCAGACCGTCAAACTGAAGCGCAGGCGCTGGTACAACGATCCGCGCTTATGGGGATCCATGATCGCAATCATCGTGATCGGCCTGCTGATCTGGCTGGTGCCCAAGCTGTCACTACCGGCCCTGTTCCTCCCTGAACCGACGCCCTCGCTCACAGCCACCCCAACGGAGATACTCTTGCCAACAGAGACCGCCGTTCCCACCATCATCCCCTCCCCCACCTTCATCCCTCCCCCGCTGGCCTGGCAGCGGATTTCCATCGGACAGGAATTCCCGCGCGATACGGTCACGGCAATTGCCTTCGATCCGGTCGATATGGATGTCATTTATGTTGGCACGCTCCACGCAGGCATCTACAAAACCATTGACGGTGGTCAATCCTGGCAGCCTGCCCAGAACGGATTGAAGCGGGCTGAAGTCAGTTCCCTGGTCATCGATCCCCAGGATCCCCAAACGCTCTACGCCGGGGTGATCCTGGGCGGCGTTTATAAGACAACCGATGGTGCCCAGACCTGGCAGGCCATCAACAACCAGATCGATGTTCCCGGTGGGCCTTTCCTGGCAACAGTGGCATTGGATCCCACCGATCGCAATCACCTGTATTTTACGGATTCCCTGGGATTGTATGAGACGATGGATGGAGGTGAAAACTGGGCGAAGCTTGAAATGCCTTCCTGTCCCAAAATCATCACCAGCATGGTGATTGTTCCCACCACACCCAACACCCTTTATATCGCTGACCGCGAAAATAGCTACGATTGTGACCTGGGAATATATCGATCCCGGGATGGAGGCGCGACCTGGGAGCCGAACCTGATGCGCACGAACATCCTTCTGCAACTGCTCTATCAGTCGCTGACCATCGTGCCTGGGCCGCAGGAGAGGATCTTCATCTCCGGGGAAGTCACTGGGAAGGGAAGGTTGTACCGGACAGTGGATGATGGCAAAACCTGGGAACGGCTCCTCGAACACAAATGCGACGCCATGTGGATCGATCCAAGCCAGAGTGGAAGGATCATCTGCGCCAGTCCGGAAACGAACCAGCTCCTGCTCAGCCTGGATTGGGGGGATACCTGGAATCCGATCCTGAGCGACACATCGATTCGGACGATAAGCGTTTCCCTTCACGCGGAGGATACCCTGATCGCCAGCGGAGGAGAGAGTGGATTGTTTTTATCCACAGACAACGGGGCTACGTGGTCCGAGCGGAATAATGGATTGGGAAGCAAAGATCTTTTGCTTAAGCTCTCTCTCTTCGATAAATCCACCTTGTATGCAGAATCCGGGAATCGCATCTACCGCTCCATGGATGGTGGATCCAACTGGAACCTCCTGACAGACCAGGGAAATGGATTGGCATTCGATGCGGACGGGAAGATGATGTATGTGCTTTCCGATGTTCTGCTTGGATCGAATGACAACGGTAAAACCTGGAAAAAGATGACCAGAACCAACCAGGTTATTTCGAGTTTCATTACGCACCCTCTGATCCCAAATTTGGTTGTTGCCGTTCATCCTCTTGGTTTCTCCCTGTCCTACGATGGGGGGGGAAGCTGGTATGAAGGGAACAATGTTGCCTGGAGGTATGAGACACAGGATATCGTTGGAACGATCTCCACTTCCCTTTTCCCGGATCAGACAGGAGCACATTTCTATATCCTGGTCAACGGCGAAACAACCGGGAAGGTGTTCCACCTGGAAACCGCCACGGGCGCCTGGTATGTTTGCCCACTGCCCGAAACGGTGACCACCATCAATATCCTGGCGATCGATCCCCGCGATAGCGAGAGGGTCATCATCTCCTCGCCGGGGAATGGATTGTTGATCAGCAGTGACGCGGGCCAATCCTGGCGATCCAGCAACACCGGACTTGGCAGCCTGTTCGTCAATACGATCGCCATGGATCCCAACACCCCGGATGCGATCTACGCTGGGACAGACGGCGGGGCTTATGCCTCCTTCGATGGCGGCCTGACCTGGGGCCAGATCAACGACGGCCTGCTGGGCGCGACGGTTGTCTACTCGATTGTTGTGGACGTAGACAGCAATGTCTACGCCGCCACGCCGTATGGGATATTCAAGTTGGAGAGGTGATTGGGATCGATACGTGATACAATTGAGATACAAATGTATCACAAAGGAGGTTGCAATGGCAATGATCGGTATCCGTGAACTACGACAGAAAACATCCGAAGTGTTGCGCCGCATCCAGGAGGAAAAGCAGGCGTATATCATCACCCAACAGGGACGGCCCGTTGCAATGTTAGTGCCGCTCGATCAGGAAAAGATCGAGGCGGAAATCCTGCGCACTGCCCGTCAATCTGTTTCGAATGACTGGAAAGTCTATCACCAACTGGCGGAGGAAATACGCAAAGCCTGGCCTGCCGGCCTGGACACGCAGACATTGATGGATGACATCCGCCGATGAATGCTTACACCATAGATGCCAGCGTCCATACAAATGCTCTGAATACCCGCGAACCAGGGGCACAGGAAAGCCAGAAATTCCTTGAATGGGTGGAACAGGAAGGTTCCGAGATCATCTGTCCCACCCTGTTGATACCGGAGGTGGCGGCCGCGCTGTCACGCGCCCTGGGCGATCCCGAAAAGGGCCTGGCGTTTGCCCTGGCCATCCGGGATCTACCCCGCCTGACCCTCGTTTCACTGGATGAATCGTTGGCGGTCGCCGCGGCAGGATTGGCGGCGCGCCATCGTTTGCGCGGCGCGGACGCCGCCTATGCAGCCGTGGCAGAACGATACCAGGCCACGCTGGTGACCAACGACCGTCAGCAGCTGGAAAGACTGGCGAATATACTCCCCGTCATGCGACCCGCTCAAGCGCTTGCATGAGGGAGAAATTTATTTGTTTACACATGCAAAAGAGCATTCGGCAATTATCTTTGTGCCCATCCCCCCTGACCCTTCTCTCCGGGAAGAGTGTATTTCAGCGCTACCTAACGATCTCCGTGATCTAAAAATGCTCTATACACCTGACACTTTCCAACAAGTGGTGGTCGAGAAGCCCCGAATGTACTTGGAGGGGCGTATCGAGACCACATTCCGAGAATTATCTCCTCATTGTTGGTCTCGACACCTGCACTGCACCAAACGCAGTGCGGTGCAAGTGTACGGCGGCGTTGGTTGAGTAGGCATAGCCCGTACCGAGACCCGCCGCCTACTCGACCAACGAACTACTCATGAAACGAACTGTCTGGTGGCTAGAAAATGTTTAGAATAAGAAATAATAGAAGCAGGCTAAAGTCACTTGCATTTCACCCATAAACATGTAAAATAATCATGGATGCATCGGCACGCGGTTCTCCGGAGAGACCATGAGCGAGATCGTCAATCCATACATTGCGGGAGCGCCTGTCACCGAACAACGCATGTTCTTCGGCCGCCAGGATATCTTCCAATGGATCGAGAACAGCATCGCCGGCCAGTATGCCGATCACATCCTCGTTATCCACGGGCAGCGGCGGGTGGGGAAAACTTCCGTGCTCAAACAGCTCGGCAACCAGCTCCCCAAGCGTTTCATCCCGGTCTTCTTCGACCTGCAGGGCCGCACCCACACCACCCTCGATCATTTCCTGTGGTGGCTGGCGCGAGAGATCGTGCGCGTCCTCAAGCAGGAGCGCGGCCTGGATATCCCCCCGCCCGATAAGGGGGCCTTCTCCGCCGATCCTGAGATCTTCGAAAACCAGTTCCTGGCCGGGCTGCGTTCGATGCTCGGCAGGGATACCCTCCTGCTGACCTTCGATGAATTCGACAACCTCGAGGAGGGCGAAGTCAAGGAGGAGCTCGCCCGCCCCTTGATCGATTACCTGCGGCGGATGATGGGGGAACCTAATCTTAATTTCATCTTCTCGATCGGCTCCTCCGGCCGCAAGCTGGAGAACATGCAGGCTGCCTACACCGAGTTCTTCAAGGCCGCCCTCTACAAGAAGATCAGCTTCCTGTCCGAGGAGCAGACCCACCAACTGGTCACCCGACCCGTGGAAGGCGTGCTCGAATACGAGCGCCAGGCGGTGGAACGCATCTACACCATCACCTCCGGGCATCCCTACTTCACGCACCTGACCTGCCACGAACTCTTCGCCCGCTGCCAGCGCACCGAACAGCGCAGGATCGCCAAAGCAGATGTGGAAGCCGTGCTCGAAGATGTGGTCGAGCGCGGCACCGTCAACCTGAAGTTCATCTGGGACGAGGCCTCGGATATCGAGAAGTGGGGATTGGCAGCCCTGGCGCAACTGGATAAGGCCGACAACCGCCTGGTGGCCGAGTACCTGCGCAAGAACCGCGTCCGCTTCAGCGAAACCGACCTGGCCTCCGGCCTGCTCCACCTGCGCGAGAAGGATGTGCTCACCCCCGACAACCGCTTCGTCATCCACCTGATGCGGCTCTGGCTGCAGAAGAACCGTCCCATCGAGCAGGCCCGCGAGGAACTGACCGAAGCCAACCCGATCGCCAACCGCTTCATCGAGATCGGCCTGGAGTTTCGCGATGGCGGCGATTACGAGAAAGCGATCAGTTACTTCCGCCAGGCGCTCTCGGTTGCCGCGGATAACCTGCAAGCCCAGGTGAATATTGCCCTGGCCTACATGGCCCAGGATCAACTGGAACAGGCCGTGGTCGAGTTCGAGAAGGCGCTCGCCCTGGATGACGAGGATGTCGCTTCCCGCGCCGGGCTGTGCGATGCGCACCTGAAACTGGGCGACGCCACCATGCAGAAGGGACGCTTGAAGGAAGCGGCAAAATCCTACCAACGCGTGCTGGCCATCAACGAGGAGCATACCGAGGCCCGCCAGCGCATGGCCGAGATGGCCCGCCAGCGCGCCGAAAAAGCTCTAACGGATGGCCGGGACGAGGAAGCCCTGGAGACTTTCAAGGAAGCCTTGCAATACACGCCTGAAGATCAGGCCCTGGTTACACGGGTAGAACAGGTTCGGGTCGAGAAAAAAAGCAAGATAATGGCTTCCTTGCTTGCCAGTTCCGAAAAGGAAGCCAGGGCGCTGAACTGGGAAGCAGCCGTCAAACTCATCGAAGAAGCCAGCGCCCTTTCCCCGGAGGATGCGAAAATCCAGGAACGGCTGGCCGAAGCGCGCCAGAAGCTGCACGCGAAAAAGCTGGCGGACCTGAAAGCCCAGGCACAAGGATTAGCGGACGCGGAAAAGTTCAATGAGGCCCTGGAAACCTGGCAGGAATACCTTTCGATGCATCCGGGCGATCCGGAGCAAGTCGAAGCAGCTATCGCCCGCATCAAACAAGAACAGGAGCTCTTCGAGATCTACACGAACGCCAGCCGGGCCATCGCCACCCGGGACTTCGACCAGGCCATCCGCCTGCTGAAGGATGTCATCAACCGGGACGAGAACTACAAGGATGCCTCCCGGCTGCTGACCCGGGCGATCGAACAGCGCCGCACCGCGCCGAAGCAGAAGCAAAAAGAAACCCAGGCGAAACCTGAACGGATCCGGAAGGAAAGAACTCCATCAGGTAGAAAAACCATTCGTACGAGCGCATGGATCGCCGGTGGCCTGGCAGCGGTCTCGATCATCGCCCTGGGCATTTTCTTCGGGCCAAAACTCTGGGGAGCGATCTCATCCGGCCCAACCGCAACCATCCCGCAGGCATCAGCATCTCTTGGACCTGCTCAAACACTCGTCCCTGATTCAATTCAGGCCATACTCGATTACCTTAGCAATACTGACCCGGATTTCAAGGATGATTTTTCATCAGTCGACCCAAGCTGGGATGCGCCGGCGGAGGGCCTTGGCATATCGGATTTCCTGCAAGATGGCACTCTCAATCTCGCTCCAGCAGCGGGCACCAACTCGGAGAAATTGTCTCTCGGAGGCTCGAATCTCCAGGGATCACAATTTGCAATCGCATTCGATTTATTCTACGAAGATAGCAACGGGAACCCAAGCCTAAACGTAGGTTTCCCATCCCTGGCGAATGAAGTCAACTGTGATACCTGGATCAACCTGGAGGGACGGAACTGGTCCATCCGGCTCTCTGATGGTACGATAGAGCAGGGAGGGGAAATTGGTGATACGCTCAAGGGTCAATGGGCTCACCTGCAAGTGATATATTATGACTCTCAGGTGATGGCCTTCCTGAACGGTACACTCCTGGGGAGCGCGGCAGGGATCAGCCATGACGGGAATAGCACTTGGATCGTTGCTACTACCACCGAAGGGGGTGCGAAAATCCGTTTGGATAACCTGGAATTCTGGAAATTGGATGGCGTCAGCATTTCATCGTCACCTACGGAACCTGCCGGAACGATCCCCCCCGCCTCGATCGAGAGCATCCAGGCTTACACCGCCAGCACGCCCGCTGATTTTGATGATGATTTTTCATCCGACAAATGGGGTAATCTGGCAGAGGGCATTTCAACCGAAGATTTGTTATTCGATGATGTGCTTCTGCTGGCCATTGAATACGGCACCAGCTCGGAGAAATTGTCGCTCCAGGGATCGAATATCCAAGCCGCGCAGTTCGCCCTGGAATTGGATTTCCAATTCGAGGAGGGCCATGGCGGCACATACCTGGATGTGGGTTTCCCATCCCTGAGCGATGGGACAGTTGGCGGCTTTACCATCCATTTGGAAGAACAAATCTGGACGATCGCGCTCGATGGCACAATAAGCGACAATGGAGAAATTTCTGATCCCCTGCAAGGTCAGTTGGCTCACCTGCAGGTGATCTATTTCGAGAAAACGATCGCGGCTTTCTTGAACGGCAAATTCCTGGGGAGCGCGGATGGGATCGATCATCTCGGGACATCGAACTGGATCACGGCCCGGACCGAAAGCGGAGCAAAACTCTGGCTGGATAATATCGAATTCTGGAACCTGGATGGCGTCGAAATCCCATCGATCCCTGCTGAAACTGCTCCCCCCACTTTAACTGCCGCAACGCCCACGCCCTCCTGGGTGGTGGATTTTGCTGAGCCCATCCTGCAGGCCATCGCAGACCGCACACCGGATTTCCAGGATGATTTTTCGCAGGCATCAGAAAGCTGGATTTCTGAAGGCGGAGAGACTAGCGGAAGCTATGTGAGCATCAACAACGGCTTTATGCAGATGTTCTACGAGGACGATGCTGAAGGTGGTATCTGGGCATATCATCATCCGGGGACGCGCTATGTTAAGAACTTTGTTCTACAAGTGAGTATTGAATTTTCGGAGGCCTCCACACAGTTGACAGCAGTATCAATGGTCAAATTTAGATGGAATAATGGCACGAATCAGGGCTGGATTTTCAACCTAAATCGCAATGGATATTGGCAACTTGACTATCCAGATCCACTGGGAAATCCAAAAAAGATTCTTGGAACATTGCCTGGAGGTGATCTGAACGATCCAGTAACCATCACGATCATTTCCAAAGATACAGGCTGCGCGCTCTATTTGGATGGCATACCGATTACTTACTCAAGTGAAATGAGCTCAGATTACGGTGACGAAATCAAGATAGGTTTGTTTGGCGGAAGAAATGATGATTTACTAATTTATTACACCATCATGTACGATGATCTTAAACTCTGGAATTTGGATAATATTCAAAACCTGCCATAGCCAGGCCTGGAAGCATGTTCGAAGAAGCAGCAACCTGTCATACTGAGCGAAGCATCTCCGGATTTACAAGCCGACCCTTCGCCTGCGGCCCAGGGTGACAGGCGAAAAACGGGATCGATCATGAAGCCACCGACAGAACTCGAAACCCTCTACCAGCAAGCCCAATCCGCCCTCAGGGCCAGGGAGTACAACCGCGCCTCGAAGCTACTCAAACAGATTCTGATTGTTAATGAGAACTACAAAGATGCCTCCCGAATGCTGGCGCGCATCGTCAAGATCGGGCGCCGGCGCTGGTACAACGATCTGCGCATCTGGGGGCCTGCCATCGGCTTCATCGTGATCGGCCTCCTGATTTGGCTGGTGCCGAAGATTTCGCTGCCTGCCCGGCTTGCTCCCACTCCCACATCCACGATCACCGCCAGCCCGACGGTGACCGTCACGCCGGCGAATACGGCCATCCCGACCATCACCCCTTCCCCTGCGCCGACGCCGATCCCCCTGGCTTGGAAGCGGATTTCCATGGGACAAGACTTTTCACGCGATCAGGTCACAGCGATCATCTTCAACCCGAAGGATCCGGATGTTATTTACATCGGATTGCAAAGCGCGGGAATGTACAAATCGATCGACGGCGGGTCATCCTGGCAGCCAGCCCACAACGGCCTGGCCTCGACTCTGGTGAGTTCGCTCGTGATCAGCCCGGATAACCCGGATACCCTGTACGCCGGGACAGAGGCTGGTGTTTTCGTCACGCACGATGGGGGAGAGCAATGGTCTTTCTCCCTTAAGAACTTTTCCAGCGAGCAAACCCTCCTGCTCATGGATCCCGAAGACAACAAGCATATTTACTTTGCTTCCCTGGGTGATGGCAGGATATTCGAGACTCGCGACGGCGGGCTGTTCTGGCGCCAGAAGCAGAGCGAAAGCCGGTTCGCTTCGATCGCAATCGATCCACGGGATGCCCAAACTTTATGGGCGGTCGATGAGAGCGGGATGGCTTTGTATCGCTCCACGGACAGCGGGACAACATGGTCTCTCATCCTTTCCAACGAACCCAGTGAGCCCTGGCAAACCTACGATGAAGTCGTTGCCAGCGACCGGAACGGGGGAACGATCTGGTTGTTTGGGGGTGGATTCGTGCTTGCCTCTTCAGATAATGGCGCAACATGGGAGTACCATAACCTTCTTCAAACCGTCCGTTGCCAGACGATCCTGCCTGATCCAGTCGATTTGGATACAATTTACTGCGGGGTGCCGGGGAATTTTGCCAATTCCACCCGGCTTTTGAGAACGGAAGATGGCGGCCAGACCTGGGGGAATGTGACCTTCCTCTCGCTGGAGGGGGTGAGCGCCATGGCGATCTCGCCGGCCGACAACCAGGTGATACTGGTCGGCGGGGATGGATTGCTCTACTCGACCGATGGCGGAAAGATGCTGGAAGAAAGGAACAACGGGTTGGGAGGCCGGCAAATCGAGCTGGCGATCAATCCCGTCGATCCAGCCATCCTGTATGCCAGTGAAGGGCCGTGCTATTGGGGCGAAAGCCAACATTACCCCTTGTATCGCTCCGAAGATCGCAGCACAACCTGGTCTGTGTTGCAATATGCTTCGGAGTATCAAGCCTGCGGGCTGACGATCGATGCCAATGGCAACGACTTGTACCGCTATGCATCGAGCGGGGGGAATGGCAACAGGCTGATGGTATCTCGAACGAGGGGGGAAACCTGGTTATCCCTGTTTCCTTCCTACAGTCATGTTTGGGGAGGGATTGCCGCCCATCCATACCAGACAGGAAGGATCTTCGCAGGCGGCATGGATTCCGATTCGGGCAGCCCTGCGTTGTTCCATTCCAGCGATGGCGGGATCTTCTGGACCTCTGACCCCCTACAGACAGAGGGAAGGTGGTGGCGTATCCATTTTGCCGCCGACCAGGGGCAGACGATCTATCTGGTTCAGGATGGCATGCCCGCCTATCGTTCGGTGGATGGAGGCAACAGCTTTACCCCCTGTCAGAATTATTATGATTTCTCTATTTCGCGTCCGGGCGAGTATCTGGCAATCGATCCGCGCGACGGCAATCATCTGGTTATGGGAACCCGTGGTAGAGGCATATACATCAGCAATAGTGGCTGTGAACTATTGAAGAGGATTTATCAAGCAGGACTGAACATTAACGCTCTCAAGTTCGACCCAGTTCTGCCGGACACGGTTTATGCTGGTACGGACAGCGGAGCCTACGTTTCGTTTGACGGCGGTGAAACCTGGGGCCAGGTCAACGACGGCCTGCTGGGTGCAACGGTGGTATATTCGATCGTGGTGGATCAAGACAGCAATGTCTACGCCGCCACGCCGTATGGGATTTTCAAGTTGGAGAATAGATAGTGTCACTGCGAGCCCCGATGGTCGAGTAGCTGCGCAGCGGCATATCGAGACCGAGGGACGAAGCAGTCTCCTAATAATCAGGGGATTGCTTCGCCCCTTCGGTGCTCGCAATGATATAACAGGAGTAGAAAATGGCTGATACTCCAGAACTCGAAACCCTCTACCAGCAAGCCCAATCCGCCCTCAAGGCCAGGGATTACACCCGCGCCGCAGAACTGCTCAAGCAAATCCTGATCATTGATGAGAACTACAAAGATGCCTCCCGCCTGCTGGCGCGCCTCGTCAAGATCGGGCGCCGCCGGTGGTACAACGATCTGCGCATCTGGGGGCCTGCCATCGGCTTCATCGTGATCGGCCTCATGATTTGGCTGGTGCCGAAGATTTCGCCACCTGCCCGGCTTGCTCCCACTCCCACATCCACGATCACCGCCAGCCCGACGGTGACCGTCACGCCGGCGATTCCTGCCACCCCAACCATCACAGCCTCCCCCGCGCCGACGGCGATTCCCCTGGCGTGGAAGCGGTTGAATACCGGCCTGATCCTGCCACGCGATCAGATCACCCGGATCGCCATCGATTCCAGGGACGCGGATGTGCTCTACATTGACACGGAAAATGCCGGATTGTATCAGACGATCAATGACGGGCAATCCTGGCAACCTGCTCCAGCCTGGCCCAGTGAAGGGGTCATTTTCTACGATCCGTTACAAGAGGCCAGGATTGCCACACCTCAAGGTAATGAAGAGATCTATCGAATGGCCGAGGATGGGATCGAGGTTTCCCGTGATGGGGGGACCAGTTGGGTATTTTTCAAAGCATCCAATATATCCGGGATTATCCCCACCAACCAGGAATATGTACTGGTATACAATAATTTCAGACTCAATAAAGTATCTGATGCCGGTACCACCTGGGAATTCCTGAGCACCATCAAGTTGGAAGATTTCCACGCAATGCTTGTTTCCCCTCACAATCCTGATGTAATTTACATCGGCGGTGAAAAACTGGTGATCTCGCAAGATGGCGGTCATAGCTGGGAGGAATCGGCAAATGGTTTGGGAGCAGCTCCTTTGGATCTCTTCCTGTCTCCTGGCGGAAACGGGGTCATGTACGCCAAGACCATACATGCGGATACAAATAGCTTTTCGGCTGAAAAGCTATTTCTTTCGGAAGATTCCGGAAATAACTGGAAGCTGATCGAAGAGGATTATTTCGACCTTGCCCTGGACGCCGATGGTCAGACGATATACCGGATCTGGTGTTCCATTTGTGATGGTTCCAATGGCTATATGGCCATCATGCGATCATCTGATCGTGGCAAAACCTGGCAGGATGTACATGGCCTGGCACATATTTTATCTATCGATGCTGATCCACGTATTTCTGGTAGAGTCTATTGCATTGAAGCAAACCGCGATGCGTGGGCTGAAGGAAAATTATTATTATCAGAACTAAATGATGTCGGATATGGTTTATTTGGAGATGGCACCCCACCCATAGGATTTCAAATCCAGGCACCGGAAGATTTGATATTTTTACCCACAAGAGATGGTTATCCTCTCATATTCCTCGTGTCTAAGCAATTTTTGTTCTTGTCCGGAAACGATAAACCATGTAAATCTATAGATCATGGAGAGCGTTTTCACCTGGCAGGGAGAATAAACCGGTTGTTCATTGCAACAACCACGGGAGTTGCAATGAGTACAGACGGGTGCCGCACCTGGAAAAATACTGAACAAGGATCCAGCATGGAATCGGTGAACACCCTGGCGGATGACCCCAACAACCCGAATATCATCTATGCCGGCGCAGACAGCGGCGCTTATGTTTCCTTCAACGGCGGAGAGAACTGGGGCCAGGTCAACGACGGCCTGCTGGGTGCAACGGTGGTATATTCGGTCGTGGTGGACAAGGATAGCAATGTCTACGCTGCCACGCCGTATGGGATTTTCAAGCTGGAGAATAAATGATGTCACTGCGAGCGATGGTCGAGTAGCGTTCTCTGCGTACACTTGCACCCGATTTGCTTGGCAAATCGTGCGTTTGGTGCAGTGCAGGTGTCGAGACCAAGCGAAGCAGTCTCCTCTTGCAATAAGGGGATTGCTTCGCCCTTTCGGGGCTCGCAATGACATGGAATGGAGCAATGAATGAACCCCTTCACGTTCGGCAACCCGATCAAAGAACCTGAACGATTCTATGGCCGCAAGAACGAGATCCGCCAGATCGTCAACCGGCTGGCCTCCAGCGCCCATGAGAGCACCTCCATCATCGGTGAGCGCCGGATCGGCAAGACCTCCCTGCTCAACCACCTGTCCAATCCCGCCGTGGCTGCTGGCCTCGGCCTTGCCCCGGAGCATTTCTGCCTGGTCTACGTGGACTTCCAAGGCCTGACCGATATCACCCCGCAGCGCTTCTGGCAGCGGGTGCTGAACAAGATGGCGCGTTCGATCTGCGATGAGAGCCTGAAACCTGCCATCCAGGAACTCGGCAAGCAGGAAAGTTTCGATCTCTTCGACCTGGAAGATGTTTTCCAGGATGCCTCCGATAGCGGTTTCACCACCGTCCTGTTCATGGACGAGTTCGAATACGTCACCCAGAACCCGAACTTCAAATCCGATTTCTTCGGCGGCCTGCGCGCCCTGGCCATCCACTCCGGCGTGGCGCTCATCCCTTCCACCCGGCGTGAACTGGTCGACCTGTGCCACTCGGATGAGATCAAGGGCTCGCCGTTCTTCAACATCTTCGCCAACGTGGTGCTGCGTCCCTTCTCGCAGGCCGAAGTGACTGAGTTAATAAATGGATACACGCAGGGCACAGAATACGCCTTCACAAGCGAAGAAAGCGCCATCGTCCACAACCTGGGCGGCGGATACCCGTTCTTCGTCCAGGCGGCGGGGCATTATGTGATGGAAGCCAAGTTACAGGGAATGGGCACTGAAGCAATGGCGCGCTTCGTTATCGACAACTTCGACCAGCAGGCCGACCCGCATTACACCTACATGTGGTCGCATTGTTCCGAATCTGAAAAGATCACCTTGCTGGTGCTCCTGACCCTGGGCTTGCAGAAGGCTTCCAAAAAGACCATCCCCAACCTGGAGAACCTGACGGGGCTGCGCGCCCGCGCCCCGCAGGACCTGGTCACGATGGGCAAGCGCGGCCTGGTCACCGAACAGGATGGGCTGTATTCCATCTTCTCCCCCTCCTTCGTACGCTGGGTGACAAAGGAGATCCTGGCCGCTCCCGGCGAGGAGGAAAGCCAGGCCAGCGCCGATGAATGGGTCAAATCCGG
>JBFYSM010000434.1:0-3530 GCA_041301605.1 Chloroflexota bacterium
ACAGCAAATACCCACCCGTACAGAATTGGGACGCCGGGTCCGTAAAGGTTTCCTGGCCTCTCCGGGAAACGTATTACTCTCGGTGGATTACTCCCAGATCGAACTGCGCATTGTGGCCCACATGGCTGGTGACCAGGCCATGCTCGAAGCCTTCCGCAACGGGCAGGATATCCACGCCACCACGGCGGCGGCCATCTACAACCTGCCCCTGGATCAGGTCAACAAGGATCAACGCCGTCATGCCAAGGCGATCAACTTCGGCCTGATCTATGGCATGAGCGCTTTTGGCCTGACCCGCACCACCGAATTGACGCTGGCGGAATCTGAACAGTTCGTGAAATCCTACTTCGAGCGTTTCCCCGGCGTCAAACGTTACCTGGATGGCATCCGCCGCGAAGCTGCCAGGAACGGTTACGTGGAAACCCTTCTCGGACGCCGGCGCTACTTCCCCGCGCTCAAGAACCCGATGAACCAGAATCTCAGGAACCGCGAAGAGCGAGAAGCCATCAATGCCCCCATCCAGGGCACGGCTGCTGATATAATGAAAATTGCCATGCTAAAAATCCCACCCGCACTATCAGGGGCTGGCCTGAAAGGACGGATGATCCTGCAGGTGCACGATGAATTGGTGATCGAGTGCCCGCAGCACGAACTGGCAGAGACAGCCCGTATCGTGCGGGACGAGATGGAGCAGGCATACCCGCTCAGCATCCCACTGACCACAGATGCTCGCTGGGGCCGGAACTGGGATGAATTGCAGCCCCTGTAAACTGCTAACGGATATTGACGAGAGATGGCTATGACCGGACAAGAAGATGTTTTCCAAAAAGCAATGAGCGAAGGCCATTCAGCCGCCTGGGATCAGGATTGGGAGAAGGCGGTCGATTCCTACCAGAAGGCGCTGGCTGAATTTCCCGATAATGCCAAGGCATTGACCAGTTTGGGATTGGCCTTGTACCAGCTAAACCAGTTCGATGATGCCCTGAAAGCTTACATCCATGCGGCGCAGGTTTCGCCCAATGATCCCATTCCTCTTGAAAAGGTAGCCCAGTTATCTGAACGGGTTGGCGAACTGAAACAGGCCATCCAAGCCTCCACACGGGCTGCCGAGTTGTACATCCAGAACCAGGATGTCGATAAAGCCATCGAGAACTGGCTGCGTATTACGCAACTGGAACCGGACCACATCACTGCCCACTCCCGGCTGGCGATGGTGCACGAAAAACTCGGTCATATCCAGCCGGCAGTGACGGAATACCTTTCGATTGCAAGCCTTTTACAGCGCGCCGGGCAAGGGGATAAGGCAGCCGAAATGATCGGACGCGCCCTGCATTTGATGCCCCAAAGCAACGAGGCGCGCCAGGCCCTGGCCCTGCTCAAGAGCGGACAGTTGCTCCCCAAACCCCAACGCTCCAAGGGTGCAACCGGTCCGTTGCGCATGGCCCAGGTGCGGGAGATGCGCCAAAAGACTTTGCCGAAGGATAGCGGACTGGAACCCATTTCTGAAGCCCGCCAGAGGGCGCTTACCCGCATGGCTGAGTTCCTTTTCGAGTTCACGGATGAGAATATTCCTCAATCCCCCAAGCGAGGTTTGCGGGCCATCATGCGTGGCACAACCGGGCAGTTATCGTTGCAGAAAGATGACCGCCCGAAGATTGTGATCCACCTCAGTCAGGCAATCGACGCCCAGACGCATGGCCAGGATGCGGAAGCTGCCGACGAACTCGAAAATGCCCTGGAAGCCGGTTTCAACCACCCGGCAGTCTATTTTGACCTGGGATACCTGCGTTCCACCGGCAACCGGCTGGAGAGTGCCCTGCGCCATTTGCAGTACTCCGTCAAGCACGTGGATTATGCCATGGCCGCCCGCTTGCTGATGGGGCAGATCCATCAGAAACAGGAGCATCATGCCGAGGCTGCCATCGAGTACATGGAAGCCCTGAAGCTCGCCGATGCGGCTGTTGTCAAGCCCGAGCAATCCGATGAGATCCGCCAGTTGTACGAACCACTGGTCGAAGGCCTGGCCAGCCAGAAGGATGTTGAGGTGCTCCAAAACCTCTCCAAGAACATCAGTGAACTCCTGCTCAAGCCAAGCTGGCGTACCGCAGTTGCCCAGGCCCGCCAGCAATTACCCAAGGATGGTGACGAAGGGATGCTCCTGCCAGTGGCCGAGATCCTGACCGAGGCCCAAAGCAGCCAGGTGATCGACTCCATCAGGAGTGTCCACGAACTGGCGCGTGCCGGGTATCTCCGTTCGGCAGTGGATGAGGCTTTCAACGCCATCCGCATGGCCCCAACCTACCTTCCCCTGCATACCTTGATCGGCGACCTGCTTGTCAAGGAAGGCCGCCAGCAGGAAGCCATCACCAAGTACTCGGTCGTTGCCCAGGCCTACAATGTGCGCGGTGAATCATCCCAGGCCATCAACGTGTTGCGCCGCGTCATCCAACTGGCGCCCATGGATTTGACTGTGCGCAACCGCTTGATCGAACAACTGGTGGCCCGCGGTCATACGGATGAAGCCATCAACGAATATATCGACCTGGCAGATATTTACTATCGCCTGGCCGAATTGGATACAGCCCGCAAAACTTTCACCACTGCCCTGCGCCTTGCCCAGCAATCCGAAACCAACCGCGAATGGAGCATCCGCATCCTGCGCCGCATGGCGGATATCGACATGCAGCGCCTGGATTGGAAACAGGCGCTGCGCATCTACGAGCAGCTGCGCACCCTCAACCCGGATGATATCGCCATCCGCAAGAACCTGATCGACCTCAACATCCGCTTGAACCAGGCCAACCAGGCTCACACAGAACTGGAAGGATTCCTCGTTCACCTGGACGGGAGTAATCGGCGCGGTGAAGCCCTGCCCCTCATGGAAGCGCTGGTTGAAGAGAGCCCGAACAACCCGCTCCTGATGCGCTACATGGCCGAGGAATACCGCCGGGCTGGCCGCATCCAGGATGCCGTGGCCCAACTGGATGCTGCCGGGGAAATCCTGCTCGATGCCAGCGACACCGCTGGAGCGATCCAGGCCCTGGAGGCCATCATTGCCATGAACCCACCCAATATCGAGCAATACCAGGCTGCGCTGCACAACCTGAAAACCACACAGTAGGCTCATTCCCCCGGACGAAACGGGGGATTTTTCTTTTTCGGAAACTCGACATCAAACGGGGAGATAAACCGTAGTATCATTGCCGCATGACGATGAAATCCATCTGTGTCTACTGTGGCTCTGCCGATGGTATCCGTCCGGACTTCCTGGCTGCTGCCCGGCAAATGGGAGCAACCCTGTCCCGCAATGGTATCACGCTCATCTATGGCGGCGGCCGAACCGGGCTGATGGGCGCCGTTGCCGATGGCGTATTGGAGAACGGCGGCCAGGTGACCGGGGTCATCATCACCAGCATGAACACCCCTGCCCTGGCACATCCGGGGGTCACCCGCATGGAAGTGACCTCCACCATCCACCAGCGCAAGGCGCGCATGTACGAACTGGCCGAGGGTTACATTGCCTTGCCGGG
>JBFYSM010000294.1:0-4509 GCA_041301605.1 Chloroflexota bacterium
TACAACGACCGGCCTCACCAGGGTTTGCCCTGTCCAGGTCTATCGCCCAATGAGTTCGCCAAACGGATGTTTGTGTAATCGGATATGTTCACCTTTTCGATGATCAATACAGAAGTTACGATATTTCGCTTAAAAACCCAGATCATATCCTGGCAGATTCAATTCATCTTGCAGTGCCAGGAGTGCCTTTTGGATCCCGGGGGTAATCTCCACACCCTCGGCTTGGACGCGCTGCGTACTGTAGAACTCCTTTTCACCGGCCGTGAAAATTCTTTCCTGTCCCGGCATGCGGTTTGAAGCACGCAGTTCGCGCATGATGTTACCTGCTATCCGTTTGAAATTCTCCAACGCAATGAAATGGGTTATATCAATTGCAAGGAAGAAATGCCCTATCCTCAAGAATTGGGGTTTACCTTGAGCATCTGTATCCGTCAGCCCCCATAAATAGGTACCATCCTGGAAGGCGGCCGAGAAGATTTCCACAAAAGTTGCCAGCCCGTACCCCTTGTGACCGCCCATCAATTCACCCAACCCACCAACCGGCAGCAAGGCCACATTCCCCAGGTTCATCTCATCGATCATTGTGCTGCTATCTGTGGCCGAAACTCCATCCTTGTTTATCACCCATCCTTCAGGGATGTGCTTGTTGGCGCGTGCAGCAACCTCGATCTTTCCACGTGGCACCACAGATGTGGCCGCGTCGAACATATACGGGAACGGCTCATCCGTCGGTGCGGCAACAGCGATTGGATTGGTTCCAAGCATGGGAGTGACACCGAATGTCGGGGCTGTGGAGGGGTGAGCATTCGTGACGCTCAATCCGACCATGCCCTCTTTGACTGCCATCAACGGATAATAGCCTGCAACCCCATAGTGGCTGGAGTTGCGAACCGCAACTGCGCCTAACCCAAATTTACGCGCTTTCTGGATGGCGAGGTTCATGGCATGGTACCCAACCACCATGCCCATTCCATTCCCTCCATCCACAACGGCAGTTGTCGGGGTATCTTTGACTACAGCCCAGCGGGTAATAGGAAGCTGGAGGCCTTTTTTCATCCGTTCATGATACATTTTTAAATGAGCAACTCCATGCGACCGGACTCCCCATAGATCAGATGTGATGAGTACATCTGCGATGATCTTGGCATCTTCCGTGGGAACGCTCATCGCAACCAGTGTATCCACCATGAAATCGATCAGTTTCGTAACAGGAACACGAATACTTTGCTCTGACATGTGTATCTCCTAGCTGTGATTTATACGGAAAAGATTTTTCCAGGATTCAAAATATTTAAAGGATCAAGCGCTTGTTTAATATGGCGCTGGACATCTATAGATACCAGTCCCAGGGCGCGCTCAAGGTATGGGCGCTTGAGCATGCCAACACCGTGCTCTCCCGAAAGGGTACCTCCGACAGCAAGGGAGGCTTCAAAAATCTCCGCGACCATCTGCTCGACCTTCTGCCATTGGCCTGGCTCACGTTTGTCGAACAGGATATTGGGATGCAGGTTCCCATCGCCGGCATGCCCGAAGATTACAATCGGCAAACCATATTTGGTACTGATCGAACGTAAACGCTGGATCACTTCGGGAATTGCACTGCGAGGTACAGTGATATCTTCGCCGAGTTTGTTAGGCGCCTTTCGTGCCAACGAAGGGGACATCGAGCGGCGTGCCTTCCATAGATTGGCACGCTCCGCCTCATCCTTGGCCATCTTCACGGATTGTGCACTGGAAACCTGGCAGATCCGAACTGCATTTTCTATATCTCTTCGGACAGTTTGCTCATCAGCTCCATCGGTTTCGATGATGAGCGATGCTTCGACATTTAAATTCAATCCAAGGTGGAGAGATTCCTCGATGCATATGATCGCGGTTTGATCCATCAATTCAAGGGATGCAGGTACGATTCCAGCCTTGAGTATGGAATTGACAGTACGAGCGGCATCGTCAAGAGATGCGAATTCCGCCAGAGCCGTCCTGGCATAACGGGGTTTGGCAATCAATCGCAGCAGGGCTTCTGTGATCAAGCCCAAGGTGCCTTCCGAGCCAGTAAAAAGAGCGTTCATATCATAGCCGGTAACATCCTTGATGGGCTTGCCGCCCGTTTTCAAAATGCGCCCATCAGCCAATACGACGGTCAAGCCTAGAACGTAATCACCTGTAACACCATATTTCAGACAGCGTGGCCCACCTGCGTTGCAGGCGATGTTCCCCCCGACGGTGGAATGTCGGATGCTGGAAGGGTCAGGGGGATAGAAAAGCCCAAGTTTTTCGACCTCACCTTGAAGGTCTGCGGTGACAACGCCAGCTTCCGTATGGATTACGGAGTTATCAGTATCAATTTCCAGGATATGGTTCATGCGAGTCAGGCTTACTACGACCCCTCCATTGATCGCGGGGACGGACCCGGCGGCCAGTCCAGAACCCATGCCGCGCGGTACGATCGGAGTATGTGTTTCGGCAGCCAATTTAATTACCTCGCTGATTTGCTCCGTGGTAGTTGGCAGCACAACTGCATCCGGGTATCCTTCAACGAAAGTGCCGTCGTAACTGTAGACTGCCAGATCTTCAGGCGTGCAGAGAACAGAATCTTTTCCCAGCAAATCGACCAGTTGACCTATCAAATGATCATTCATTGGAAGCCTCGTAAGCTTCATCCAGAAGCGTGACGGGATGAACAACACGCAGGTTGAGTCCACGGCGTCGGATGCCGGTATTCAATTGCATTTGGCAGCCGGGGCAACCCGATGCAACCAACTGCGCCTGTGTGCTTTGGATATTGCTCAATTTTCGGTTCAGCACCTGCAAGGATGTATCGTAATGTGTGACCAGCTGGCTGCCGGCAGAGCCACAGCACCAATCTGATTCGGGAAGTTCGACGAGTTCGATTCCGTCAATCAGTTTCATCAGTTCACGGGGCTGCTTCCAGACTTGTTGCGCCCGGCGCAGGTGACATGGATCGTGATAAGTAATCCGAGCCTGAATTTTACCCTTTGGTTTTTCGAGCGGGATTTCTGCCAGAAATTCACTCACATCCCGCACTCTTCCGCTGAAGGCGGCAGACCGCTCCGCCCATGCGGGATCATCTTTGAGATAAGTCCCGTACTCTTTGAGTGTTGAGCCACAGGTGGCACAGTCTGTGACGATCACATCCACCTGATAGCGTTCGAATACGGAGATGTTGTGCTTCGCCTGTGTTCGTACCAGATCCAGACGGCCATAACCGCGCGCTGGCATCCCGCAACATTCCACTTCTTTGGGCGTGATGACGGTACAGCCGTTGCGGCTCAGAACCCTCACCGTCGCCGCACTTTCCTCGGCAAATAGCAGACTCTGTGCGCAACCAAGGAAGAAACCAACCCGATACCTGGTTTCATTGCGTGCATCTGTGATCTCAGGAAGAACCCGCCGCAATGGCCTCTTCGGCAGGCGCGGAAGCATCGCCTCCATGTCGCGAATTTGTTTGGGCATGCGGTGCATGATGCCCAATGCATAAATCAACCGGCGGATTCCCATGAGTTCATACAAACGCAGTGGGAGCGTGGCAGCTTCCAGCCGCTCTGGGTGGGGGAGGATCCCCTCAAACAATGCCTTTTTCCAGTTTGCCGGATGTTTCTGCTCCTGTACGTAGCGCATTGATAGGGTCAACTCGGCGGGGCGGATACCGACTGGGCAGATATCGTTGCATGCCATGCAGGTAAAGCAACTGTACATCTGCTCAAAAAGATTGGAACTGAGTTCGAGCTGACCTTCCAATCCCTTGCGGGCCAGAGCTACTCGACCGCGAGGCGATGCTGTCTCGTTCAAATGCTCCCGATAGGTGGGGCAGACAGACAGGCATAGCCCACAGCGAATGCAGTTCAGATAAGTTGTTTCGGCGGGCGTTTCGAGCGAAGTGATAGTATCCATCCGGATTACCACTCAGACATATCCAACAGCGCTTTAAGGATGCCATCTTCATGTCGCTCGTAAAGCGAGAATGCTTTCTGTGCCTCTCGAATAGGCATCCGGTGGGTGATCAGCGGCTCCAATTCCTGGCGCGCCTCGAGAAAAACATCCCGGGCCTTCAACAGGTATTTGCTCCAGTTGGGTGTTACACATGCGACCAGATGTGCATTCTTGCGAAAGAAGGTCTCGAACTCGATGGCATAGATGAGTTGATCTGGAACGCCAAAGGCTAAAACAGTTCCTTCTTGCCTGACCAGCGCAAGACAATCGTTGATGGTTTCCATTTGATGACCAACTGCTTCGATACAGATATCAGGCGGCTCCCAGTTCTTTGGATTTTGGCGAGCTTCGTGTAGCACCTCGATGCTCCGAGAAGAGAATAGTTCTGTTGCACCTATCCCGGAGGCGGCTTCACAGCGTTGTTTCAGTGGGTCAACTCCAATGATCCGAGATGCGCCACGCTTATGCAACAGCCAACAGAATAACAAGCCAATCGAGCCTAACCCGATCACTGCCACTGATTTTCCTTCCACGTTTCCCAGCCGATCCAAGGCATTG
>JBFYSM010000495.1:0-3195 GCA_041301605.1 Chloroflexota bacterium
CTGGGAACCAATGCGAGGCGGCGTTTTACTCGGTGGAGATTTGCTGCATGAAACAAGATTGCTATTTTCACGCAACGAATATGAAACCGTCAAGGTAAAAAGGAGTGTCTCGTGGCTGGTAAGGATGAAAAGAGAAAGAAAGAGAATGCCATCCGGCGCTTTTTCCGTGAAACATCGGGAGAGTTGAAAAAGGTTACTTGGCCTACACGCCAAGAAGCATGGAACCTAACAAAGATTGTTTTGATTGTTATGGTTCTCATGAGTGTTTTTCTCTGGTTAGTGGATTTGGGTTCCACGAAACTGCTCGCCCTAGCCGTTGGCAGTTGACAAAGCCTACCCACGAACACTTGAGGTTGTAATGGAAATGCAGGACCCGGAAGAGAATTTCGAAGAGCAGATGGAAGAATCTGAGCAGGCGCAACGCCCAGATGAGCCTGTTTTTGCTCCCGATGAACGATCGGATGAACAGGTTGGATCTGCGATTCCTGATGAGGCTGCTTCCGATGAACTCGAACAGGAAGAGAGTCTTCCTTCGGATGAAGCCATCGTTATCGAAGATGAGATAGAAGATGTGCCTGTGCTTCCTGTTGGAGTTCCTGTTGAGCAACCGGCTGAAGGTCAGGCTGCCTGGTATGTGATCCATTGCTACTCCGGGTACGAAAACAAGGTTCGCCACAATCTCGAACAGCGCATCGAAACCATGGGCATGAAAGACAAGGTGTTTGATGTTGTTGTGCCCACACAGGAAGAGATCGAAGTCCGTGATGGCAAGCGCCGGACTGTGGAACGCCATATTTTCCCGGGTTATGTGCTGGTCAACATGGCCATGAGCGAGGAATCGTGGTTCGTCGTCCGCAATACGCCGGGCGTAACTGGTTTTGTAGGCATGGGTACCATGCCCACTCCCCTCCGCCCGGAAGAAGTGAACCAGATCCTGCGCCGCATGGAAGCGGAAGCTCCCACGATAAAAGTAACATTCAAAGTTGGCGAGCGCGTCCGCATTATCGATGGTCCCTTCAATGATTTTCGAGGTGTCGTCTCGGAGATTGACATGGAACGCACGAAAGTCCGTGTGATGGTCAATTTCTTCGGACGTGAAACGCCAGTTGAATTGGATTTCTTGCAGGTAGAGAAAGCGTAATAGCGGTTTGCACCTGGCTGTCAATAAATTATTGATGTTTGCCAGTGAGAATCGCTAATACGTGGGAGGGTGTCCCCTAATCACCCGCTAAAACCACACGCGTACCGGGTTAACCATCGGTACAAGGAGTAGAAATGGCAAAGAAGTTAAAGGCAATTGTAAGGTTACAGATCGAAGCCGGGAAAGCAAACCCGGCGCCCCCGATTGGTCCAGCCCTGGCTGGTCACGGGATCAACATCATGGCCTTCTGCAAAGATTATAACGCCCGGACATCCAATCGTCCCGGTGAGATTCTGCCTGCAGAGATCAGCGTCTACACGGATGGCTCGTTTACTTTTGTGTTGAAGACCCCACCCGCGGCTGTCCTGTTACGCAAAGCAGCCGGCGTGGATAAGGGATCTTCTATTCCGAACAAGGAAAAAGTTGGCAAGGTGACTCGCGCCCAGGTCAAAGAGATTGCCCAGATCAAGATGAAGGACCTGAACGCGATCGATCTGGAAGGTGCAATGCTCCAGATTGAAGGTACAGCCCGTTCGATGGGCATCACGATAGTTGATTAATATCAAGTGGGAGGGCAGTTATAGGTGCCCGTTATCACCACGGAGGATAAAATGGCAAAACACGGAAAGAAATACCTGGCCGCACTGGCCAAAATTGATATAGAAAAATCATATTCGCCGCGCGAGGCAATGGCTCTGGCAAAAGACACTTCCATAACGAAATTCGATGCCACTGTGGAAGTGCACATGCGCATGGGGCTTGACCCTCGCCAAGCCGATCAACAACTGCGTGACGTGGTTGTCCTACCCAATGGCCTGGGTAAAAGCGTGCGCGTGCTGGTGTTTGCACAGGGAGATGGGGCTGCAAATGCCCGCAGCGCGGGTGCAGATGTTGTAGCAGATGATGATGAAACCCTGAACAAGATCCAGGGTGGTTGGCTCGATTTTGATGTCGCCATTGCAACCCCGGATATGATGGGAAAAGTGGGGCGGCTGGGGCGTGTCCTGGGTCCGCGTGGTCTCATGCCGAACCCGAAGGCTGGAACCGTAGTTGCTCCCGAAGACATGGGACGCGCAGTGACCGAAGCCAAAGCCGGACGTGTCGAATTCCGCCTGGATAAAACCGCAAACGTTCATGTGCCGATTGGCAAAGTCTCTTTTGATGTTGCGAAACTGTACGAAAACTTTGCAGCCTTGATGGAAGGCATCAAAAAAGCCAAACCAGCTGGCGCGAAAGGCAACTACATCAAACGTATTACTGTGACCACAACGATGGGCCCTGGCATCAAAGTGGATGCCCAGGCAGCCCAATCGATGGAGGAAAGCGGGTAACAAACATCCGCGCCTGAGTCCATATCCTTCGCCCCAGACAGCAGGTGCCCTGTAACAACACAGAGCTTAATTTCCTGCCCAGGTGGAGACCATTCGTTCAAATCGGCCTTATCCGGTCCGTACGAAGTCTTTGCCTGGAAACTCAGGCAAAGACTTTTTTACGGAAAGGAGGTGATATTCTTTGGCTATTTCGAAACAAAAGAAAGAGGAAATCCTGGCCCAGTACAAGGATTGGCTGAGTCAAAGTCAGGCCGTCATCCTGGTGGAATACACCGGCGTGACGATGAAAGACCTCGACTCGATCCGCGCAAAAATCCGCGAGGCTGGCGGTGAGTTCCACATTGTGAAAAACACGCTGGTAAAACTTGCCCTCGAGGCTTCGGGGATGACGGTGCATAAGGATCAATTGTCCAGCAGCACTGCCATGGGCTTCGCTTTCAAGGATGCTGCCGCAGTTGCAAAAGCGCTCAATGACACAACCAAGACCGTCCAGGCCATCAAATTGAAAGGTGGTTTCCTTGGCACCCAGTTATTTGATGCGAATGAAATCAAAGCGCTGGCCGAACTACCGCCATTGCCTGTTGTACGCGGTCAACTGCTGGGCGTACTTCTTGCCCCGGCAAGCAAACTGGCCCGCATCCTTGCGGAACCTGGTCGCCAGGTGGCCTCGGTTGTCAAAGCATATTCTGAAAAAGCCGCCCCTGCTGCGGCGTAATCAAACAT
>JBFYSM010000497.1:0-4546 GCA_041301605.1 Chloroflexota bacterium
GGCACATCCACCGCCAGGGGGCGGAAACCGGCCTCAGCCAACGGTGCCAGCTGGAGGGTCCAGGAAGTAGCATCAGCGCCCAGGCCATGTAACAGCAGCACGGCTGGATGGCCATTCGGGTTGGGGTCAAGATAATGCAACATGTGCTCTCCCAAAAATTAAAACTCCCTGCCGGAACCTGGCAGGGAGATCACGATCATTTCTTTTCTTCAGGCGGTTCTTTCGCTGGCGTTTCCTCTTCCTTCTCTTCCTTGCTTTTCAAGCCCTCGCGAAAATTCTTAATCCCCTGGCCCAATTCGCCTGCAATCTTGCCGATCCGACCAGGTCCAAACAGCAAAAGGATTATGGCCAGCACAATGAGCAGTTCCCAGCCACTAAAACGATACATAGCAACCTCCAGTTTCTAATGCGAATAATTTACCACAAACGCGGAAAACTGGCTATCCCTTGCGGCCCCAGATGATTCCCTCCAGGTGACGCAACAAGCGCCGGACAGAAGAACGGGCACGCGCGAAGAGGTGATAGAGCCTGGGTTGTACTTTCTGCTCCCGCAACGCGCCAGACCATTTGGCCGTCAGCGCACCCCAGGTCAATCCAGCGCCAAATCCGACCAGGACGAGCGTGTCGCCAGTTTTGATGCGTCCATCCGCTACAGCCTCGCAAATCGCCATCGGGATCGAGGCAGTGGAAGTATTCCCATAGGTTTCCGCCGGAGCCATCTGAACGGAGGATGGATGAAAGAACTCCCCCAGGCCGATCGCTGGCCTGGAGCACGAATGCGCCCGCGCCATCCCTGAATAGGATACAGGTATTGCGATCATGCCAATCCACAAACCTCGAAAGGGTCTCTGTCCCGATCACCAGGGCGGAACGGATCGACCCCGAACGGATGGCTTGTACAGCTATATCCAGGGCATAGATAAAGCCCGTGCAGGCTGCCAGGAGGTCAAATGCGCCGGCCCTGGTGGCGCCAATCGATCCTGGACAAGGCAGGCTGTAGCAGGGAAAAGGTGTTCCGGTGTGGATGTTGCACAAATGATCAGGTCGATATCGGATGGTTTGAGTCCAGCGACCGCCAGTGCTTTCCAGGCAGCATCCGTTGCCAGCATCGAAGGACTCTGACCCTTGCAGGCGATCCGCCGCTCGCGAATCCCGGTTCGCTCCAAGATCCACTCATTGCTGGTCGCGACCATCTTTTCGAGGTCATCATTCGTCAGGATCTGCTCCGGGACAGCCATCCCCCAGCCGGTGATATGGGCCTGAGGCATGGGCATCCTATCCCTCGAAACGACTGATGACGAGCGTGGCATTGTGCCCGCCAAAACCGAACGAATTGGACATCACATGCCGAACATCTACTTTGCGCGCCCGGTTGGGGACATAATCCAGGTCACAGTCCGGGTCGGGGGTCTCGTAGTTGATCGTGGGAGGCAGGATCCCATCCTGGAGAACCTGTACACATACAGCAGCTTCAAGAGAACCGGATGCGCCCATAAGATGTCCCACCATCGATTTGGTGGAGGATACGGGTATCCTGTACGCCTGTTCACCGAAGACAATCTTGATCGCGGCGGTCTCACTTTTATCATTGAGAGGCGTGGAGGTTCCATGCGCATTGATATATTCGATATCTGTTGGCTGCAAGCCAGCATTATCCAGGGCCAACTGCATGCACAAGGCCGCGCCAGCCCCTTTTTCCGCAGGGGCGGACATGTGATAGGCATCGTTCGATGTCCCATATCCGGTTACTTCAGCCAGGATCCTGGCCCCGCGCCCTTGCGCGTGCTCCAATGATTCCAGCACCAGAACACTCGCGCCTTCCCCCATCACGAAACCGTCACGATGAAGATCGAACGGTCGCGAGGCGCGTTCCGGTTCTTCGTTACGCGTGGAGAGCGCAGTCATCGCACCCATGCCGGCTACTGCAATGGGGATGATAGCCGCCTCCGAGCTTCCCGAAAGGATCACATCCGCCGCACCACGCCGAATCATTTCTGTTGCTTCACCGATCGCATTCGAGCCGGTGGCACAGGCGGTAACGACTGCCATGTTCGGTCCCCGGATTCCCAGGTGGATGGCTACGGCACCTGCGGCGGTATCCGCCAGCATCATCGGCACCATGAACGGGCTAACACGGTCCGGTCCGCGCCCCACCAGAATGTTGTATTGTTCAGTCATCGTATGTATGCCGCCAATCCCGGTCCCGATGACAACCCCAATCCGGTCGCGGTTTTCATCCGTGACATTCAGGCCGGACTGCTCTATGGCTTCCAGGGCAGAAGCAAGCGCAAACTGGGTGAAACGATCCATGCGGCGCGCTTCCTTTACGCCAAAGAGGGCTACCGCGTCAAAGCCTTTCACTTCAGCCGCGATGCGTGACTTCAAACCAGTTGCATCGAAACTTGCAATTGGGGCAATCCCCGATTTCCCCGCGACGAGGGCTTGCCAGGTTTGCGGCCAACGATTAGCCAGGGGGCTTACGCAACCCAACCCTGTAATAACAACTCGTTTTCTCATGAACACCTCCGTACCATGATGACATGCTATTGACACTTTCCTTCCAATTTACGGATGCTATAACACGCATTTTCAGTCAATGACGCGAACGAAAAACGCGCAGCCCAAATGACTGCGCGATACAAACCCATCCCTTCTGAAACCTAAAAAGATGTTTCTAGCATTTGCCGGATATGCGCCTGATCATGCTCCACCACGAATTTAACCAATTCCCTCAACGTGGTGGGACCGAATATGGCATGCCGGGCCGGGCGGGACCACTCAGAAAGCAGGCGTGAAAGGATTTCCAGGGTTTCCATTCGGTTTCGAGTAAATTCGGCCAAGGCTGTTTTTCCATCCTGCCTGGCATATTGTCGTTCTTCCACCCAATTATCGGATACAACCCCGGCGATGAATGGATTTTCTTCGCCCAAAATTATTTTCAGCCTGGGATGGTTGATATCCCGTTCGACATCCCGCAAATGGCACATGATCTCTACCAGGCACCATTCGCCTAGCTTGGGATGGCAATGCCACTTCTCATCCGGCAGGTAACGGGTCAGGGTGGCCAGCGCGGCCGGATTAGCCCGCAGGGTTGCCAATAGGGATTGTGGTTCATGCCAATCGATCCACAATGTTTCATGATCGATATCTTCCAGCCAGGGACGCACATCCGCGATGGTACCTTGCGGGATATCCACTGATGGATCAACTTCGCTGGATGATTTACGCACCCAGAATACGGGTAAACCGGCTGCCCGGGCAGGTGCGATATCCATCCCTTCATCATCACCAACCATCACCACCGGACCTTCTGGCCAGCCCAATTGACCCATACATTCCGCATAGTAGGCAGGCGTGGTTTTGGTAAAGTGGAAATTCTCATAAGAAGAAACCAGGGAAAATGGATATTTTTCTGGCGCCAGACCCGCCCAGCGCATGCGGTGGTGAATGGCCTTCAAGGGAAATAAGGGGTTGGTCGAAATTGCAACCCGGAACCCCTGCCCGAAGGCCCACTCGACCAAAGCCACTGCATCCGGCCTGGGACTTGTCAATCCCTGGAGAGAGGGGAAAACTTCATCGTAAAATCCATCTATGGCTCCCTGTAAACTCTCCCGCTCCATGCCCAGCTTCGGGAAGAAATAAGAATCGAACACTTCACGCAACGTCAGCCGCGGATCCTCGTTGGCCATCATGCGCCTTGTCCCCCCCATCAAGGCCGGCAGCATCACATCCGGGGATACCATCCCATCCAGCGCTCCCGAAAGTGCTTCGAAATAGGCCGGGATGAACGTATCCATGTTCGTGTTGAGCAAGGTATCATCGAGATCGAGCAGCAGCGTAAGTGTCATTTTTTTACTTCGAAAGCTGATGGCAATGGATGGCATTCCCCGCAACCAATATGCGGCTTATCGACGGGCCTCTCTGTCTTGCGGCAATAAGCCACCACCTGCACCCGGCGCTGGAAACCCGTTAGCACCGAGCGGCCTACTTTGCCGATCAGCACCAGGTTTTCACAGGCATTGGCACGCGTAATGCCGGGAACCGGGCAGGTTTTACACAGATCGGGAGTCCATTTTTGCGCCGGCTGGCTGGCAGCCAACAACCGGCATTCCTCTTGGTTGCGGCCGCGGTAGTAATCACCATAGAAATATTTACATTCTGTTCCTGCAGGGGTACGCATAGGCTTCAAAAGCAAAGGCGAGTGACAGAGGCACAACCAACCTTGTCACTCGCCTCCATTCTCCTTTCTGACGATCAGTGCAGCGCGGTTATACACGCGTTACATAGGAACCGTTGCGAGTATCCACGCGGATCGTATCCCCCTCATCCACGAAGTTCGGCACCTGGACCTCGAGGCCGGTCTCAGTCCTTACTTTCTTGGTCACACCTGTAGCGGTATCGCCGCGAACGGCCGTTTCCGCATATACAACCTTCAGATCAACAGATGTCGGAAAATCGATATCCAGCGGTTCGTCTTTATAGAAGGTCAACTTGACCTCCATTCCTTCTTTCAGGTACAGCGCGTCATCGCCCAGGATATCCGCCT
>JBFYSM010000509.1:0-5888 GCA_041301605.1 Chloroflexota bacterium
TCTACAACATCGGCGTGGTGACGCGGGTTACCGGCATCACCATCCCCACCCTGCATGCCTGGGAACGGCGCTACGGATTCCCTGAGGCAGCCCGCACGGCAGGCGGTCACCGCCTGTACTCCGAGAAGGATATTGCCCGCCTGCGCTGGGTCAAATCACAGGTGGATGCAGGCATGGCTGCCAGCCGGGCGATCATTGCAGCCCGCAGCCTCGAAGCGGAAGGACGCCTGTTCCTGTCCCCTACCCCGCAGGTCGGCATCCAGCCAACTGGGAGTACGGCCGTATCCAACCTGCGCGATAACCTGCGCGATAACCTGCTCGAAGCACTCACCCACCACGACCTGGGGACCGCCGACCGGCTGATGGGTGAAATGCTCGCTTTCTACACTCCTGAAGATATCACCCTGGATGTGATCAGGCCGGTCATGGCAAGCTTGGGGGAAGCCTGGGAACAGGGTGGGATCACGGTAGCCACCGAGCACCTGGCAAGCAATTACCTGCGCCACCGCCTGTTGATGTGGATGGTGACCGGGCCAGCTGCACGGCCGGTCAGACCGGTGGTACTGGCCTGCGCCCCGGATGAGTGGCACGAAGGCAGCCTGTTGATGCTGGGGGTATTGCTGCGCCGCCAGGGTTGGCCGGTGGCTTACCTGGGCCAAAATGTGCCGTTCCATGATCTTGCCAAATTCGTTGAGGATATCCATCCATCGTTGGTTGTGCTGCTTGCCATGCGCGAGGAGACCGCCCGAAACCTTGCCGGGTGGCCTGAGTGGATCCGGCAGGATAAAGAAAAACCACACATCACCTTTGGCGGGCGGGTTTTTGCCATCCAGCCTGAATTACAGAGCCTGGTGCCGGGGATTTACCTGGGGGATACGCTGCAAGGTGGCTTGACGCGCATCACGCAATTGCTGCAAGGATTCTAATGGATGCCGCCCGATTGGAAAAACTCTTGGATATCGGTCGCCAGTTGGGAGAGGAGCGTAAGCTTAGTGGCTTGCTTCAACTCGCCATGCGCCTCATATTGGATTTCATGCAAGCCGAATATGGCTACCTGGCATTGCGCGACCCAGATGGAACCCTGGAGTTCCAGGTGGGAATGAATAAAGAAGGGAATTACCTGCCGGAACCCTCCGAGCCGGACACCCGGGCGATCTTTTCCCAAGTGGTGAAGCGCGGAAAACCAAGCCTGCAGGAACGCAAAAACCATTCGATGATTTGCGTTCCATTGACAGCACGCGGCGCGATCATTGGTGCGCTCTCCGTGGGAAACCATTCGGCCGATCCTGAACCCGACCCCAACGATTTGAAACTGATGGAATATCTCGCCGCGCAGGTGGCTGTTTCAGTGGATAATGCTCAGGTATATACCCAGCTTCAATCCGAACTCGCCGAGCGCACCCGTAGCGAGGAAGCGTTGCAGGAGGCCCAGGATGAATTGGTCGCCCAGCAGCGCATGGTGGCCGTGTTCGAGGAACGCCAGCGTTTGGCGCGCGACCTGCATGACTCGGTTAACCAATCCATTCATAGCCTGGTGCTGTTCGCGGAAACGCTCCTGTCCACGCTCGAAAAGAACAAACCGGAGCGCGCCAGAGAGATTGCCGAGCGGCTGCAGGAAAGCGCTCGTCAGGCGCTCAAAGAGACGCGCCTGATGCTCTATGAGCTCCAACCCCATGCCCCAGGCAGGAGCGTGGATTTTCTGCAGGATCTGGAAGCGCGGCTGGCAACCGTCGAACGCCGCGCTGGCGTTCGGGCGGATGTGATCCTGGATGGTTCCCTGGCTGATTGTCCCCGTTTGTGGCAGGAAAACCTGTTCTGGATCACCATCGAAGCCTTGAACAATTCTCTCAAACATGCCGGCGCCCGCCGTTTGAAAGTCATGATTCGCTCAGAACCGCAGCATATGGGAATCGAAGTGAGGGATGATGGCCGGGGCTTTGACCCCTCCAGTTCAAGTGCCGGGGGTCTAGGGCTGCGCAACATGCAGGAACGGGCAGAATTGCTCGGTGGAGAGTTGACGATCCTCTCGTCACCGGGGAAAGGTACCACGGTTCGGTTCGCTGCAGATCATGGAGGTGAAACATGGATAAGGTAAAGGTCCTGGTCGTTGATGATCACCCCATGATGCGTGAGGCGCTTGCGACAGCGATGGCGGATGAAAATGATCTGCAGGTGGTAGGCGAAGCCTCCAACGGGCGCGAAGCGCTGCAATTGGTGGCGGCACTCCACCCCAATGTGATCCTGATGGATCTGCTGATGCCTGGGATGGATGGCCTGGAAACCATGTCCAGGATTTTCACGGATTACCCCCAGGCGAAAATCCTGGTTGTTACCAGCCTGGAAGATGAAGAGAAAATACTGGCTGCCGTTCAGGCTGGGGCGCTTGGCTATTTCCCTAAAACCGCCCCGCGCACCTATTTGCTGGAGGCCATCCGCAAGGTTGCTGATGGTGTTCCATACCTGCCGGTTGGGATCGCCCAGAAACTGTTCAATAGCATTCGCAAGATGAAAGCACCAGCCCGGAGCGCCGTGGATGAACCCCTCACTTCGCGCCAGGGGGAGATCCTGGCCTTGCTGGGGGAGGGGCGCTCGGATTTGGAGATCGCCACAACCTTGCACCTCGAGGAAGCTACGGTACGATCCCATATCCACAACATCATCCAGCGGCTGGGGCTGCAAAACCGCACCCAGGCTGTGGCCTACGCCAACCGCATCCGTAGAGCAGAGTAGCGTGTGCGTCGAACATGCCTGTAGGGACTGATATATCAGGCAAGGTGAAATGTAATCACACAAAGGCCCTTTCGCGGGGCTTTTTTGTTTAAGCCGGCCATAAACAGAACTTCCACAAAAAATCCACACCACACGGATGTGTTAAACAGATCTTTTTGATATTGTTGGGGCATGCAGACCAACCCCGCCATCGTGCTCGTCATCGAAAAACACCCCATCATGCGCGAAGCCCTCTGCACCGCCATCGCCAGCGAATCAGAACTGATGGTTGCCACGCCAGGCGTCAACGGCTTGGAAGCTGTCAAGATGCTGGGAACCCTCAATCCAGATATCATCCTGTTCGCCCTGGGCAATAACGGGCAGAATGGATTGGAAGCCCTGAAAATGCTGCGGAAATTCCTGCCCGCCATCCCCATACTGGCATTGACCACGGACGAAGTGGCAGAACAGGATCAGGCTGCCCTCGATGCAGGTGCCAGCCGGGTGCTGACCAAGGCCGCCCCGCGCGCCGAGTTGATCCAGACCCTGCACGAAGTGTGGAGACAGGCAATCATGGATCATTCAGAAACCCGTCCAAAGAAGATACATCAATAGGAGAAAATCATCCGAGCATCACCTATGTTCACATGCAAACTTCCAAGCTCATTTTGCAATGAAAATGTATTTAAAAATCCTCTTGACAATCCCATTTTTTAGTTTACTATACATATACCTTACGAATTTGTAAGGTTTATGTAAGGAGAAGATCTTGATGTTGACAATGCTGAGCATCCCAATCGAAACCCAGAGAAGGAGGTGAAGAGAATTTTACAGGAGAATCGTATCCCGTATCAAAAGAAGCGCGCCTTTTGGCCCGCCCACAAAACATCCGAATATTAGTAGAGGAGAACAATTAATGATGAAAATATCACTCAAGAGAACGTTACCCGCCATACTGGCCATCCTGACCCTGGTGGCATTGAATTTCAGCCCCCTGGGTGTCACTCCTGCCTACGCTGCCACCAACGTTGCCCTGGGAAAGACGGCAACTGCTTCCTCTGTGGATAATGCCAGCCGTCCCGCATCCCTCGCTGTGGATGGCAATATAAACACACGCTGGAGCAGTGCATATAGTGCTCCACAATGGATCCAGATCGATCTGGGAGCAGTTTACGATATCAGCCAGGTTGTATTGAGATGGGAGACGGCATACGGTTCTGCATACGAAATCCAAACATCCAACAATGCCAGCACCTGGACAACGATCTACACCGAGCCAGTTGGGAACCTGGCTGGAGGTGTTCACACTCTGGATATCACCGGCCAGGGTCAATACATTCGCATGTACGGTACAGTGCGCGGCACACAATGGGGATTCTCACTCTGGGAATTCGAAGTTTATGGTGTACTCGCTGACTTCACGAATCCGGTAGGCAGCATCGACTCGGGACCACTCAGCCCAACGAAGGACCCATCAGCCACCTTCAACTTCTCCGCCACGGATAATGTCACCGTTGCTCCCAATTTCACTTTTCTGTGCACCTTGGATGGCGGTGCGCAAGTCGGTTGCTCCTCCGGTACCGTCACCTACAATGGCCTGGGCAGCGGACTTCACACCTTCGATCTCGAGGTAAGAGATGAAGCCGGAAATCCGGATTACCTGACATACAACTGGACAGTCGATCTCGTTGCCCCCGTTGTCAGTATTGATTCCGCACCCTCCGACCCGACCAATAGCCCTTCTGCCACCTTCGATTTCTCTGCCACCGATAACCTCACTGTGGCCCCCAATTTCGTTTTCCAGTGCAACCTGGACAGTGCTGGCTGGGTGGACTGCTCCACTGGCACCGTAACTTACAATGGCCTGGCCGATGGACTGCACTCCTTTGCCCTGGATGTATACGATGAGGTCGGCAATAAGGACAGTTTGGGATACTACTGGTTTGTTGACCTGACCACTCCAACCGCCAGCATTGATTCCGGCCCAGCCCATCCCACCAGGAGCACTTCAGCAACCTTCGAATTCTCCGCTACGGATTATGGTTCAATCACACCAAACCTGGTCCTCGAGCAAAACTTGACCTTCTGGTGCGACCTGGATGGCTTGGGTTGGGAGGATTGCACCAGCGATCCCGGTACCTGGTCCTATACCGGCTTGGGAGAAGGCTGGCATACCTTCAGGTTCTACGCACGCGATGCGGCCGGCAACACCAGCACCATCCAGACGTATGGCTGGTATATCGATCTGACCCCACCGGATGCCAGTATCGACTCCGCCCCCTCCAATCCATCCAATTACAATATCGCCACCTTCGAATTCTCAGCCACCGATGATTGGACAAACGCGTCACTTTCCACCTCGGGATTTACGGCTGATGTCTCCTTCTTCTGCAAGCTGGATGGTGGCGCTTGGGTCGGTTGCGATAGTGGGACGATCACATACACAGGCCTGGCTGAGGGCCCACATACCTTCTACCTTGATACGTACGACCAGGTGGGCAACCTCACCAGCCTATCCTATACCTGGCTTGTGGATTTCACACCCACCAATGTGCGAATAGCACAATGGACCGCGCCAGATGGTTTACCGGATGGCGTCACAGCAACAGAACTTTACCTTACCAGCGTAAAGGAATTCAACTTCCTGAAGAATGGCAAAGCATACCAGTATGCTCCACCCAAACCCTGGCTGTTGTTTGCGGGAGCAGGTTACAACCTGGAGTCCACTGCCCCCTTCACTGAGCCGATCAAGATTTGTTTCTACTACCCCAAGGCTAATTTCTCGGATGGGAAGTGGTATGGCAAGATCTACTTCCTGGATGGCGACAAATGGGTCGGCCTCTCAACCACCCAGCAAACCCTGTCGGGATATGGCGAATCGCCCTTCCTATGCACCAATGCAACCCAACCTGGCCTCTACATCGTTGTGGACGGTTGGGCAAAAAAGTAACCTGATCCGTATAACCGATCAAGATCAAAAATGCGACCTCCCCATGCAGGGAGGTCGCTTTGTAACATGCCTTCATTCGACTCATCCTATCCCGGAACCGCATCCGGAAGTTCTTCCTCCAGGTTGCGAATGCGCGGGTTCAAATAAGCAACCAGGCTCACAATGATCGCTATTAATCCAGATAGGATGAACATCACCCCAATGCCGCGGCCTGGGCCAATTTCGAAGA
>JBFYSM010000521.1:0-3672 GCA_041301605.1 Chloroflexota bacterium
TCCAGCGTGAAGCACATAAAGATCGCATCGAAGGAATGAGCGGGATAAGGCAGGCTGCATGCATCCCCTGATTGGAGTTCCACCCGTTGGCCCAGGCCCGCCCTCGAAAGCCGTCCTTCCGCCACCCGGCGCATGCCTTCGGAAATGTCGATCCCGCGCACCTTCCCGGAATCACCTGCGGCTTTTGCCAGGTAGAGCAAGGCATAGCCGGTACCGTAGCCGATCTCCAGCACCTGCTCGCCGGGCTGGAGGTTCATCAGCGCCAGGCCGAGGTCGGCGAACTTCTTCTCGCTGCCGGCAAATGCGTCATACCAGCGGCTCATGCGGTTGTAGCTGGCGCGGGCGGCTTCCTTCGAACGGGTCACGCGGCTGATATCATCCATGGTGGGCTCCATTCGATTATACAAGATACGTGCTCAAGAAACAGACAAAAGGGAATCGACCGCAGAGCAGTCATAAAAGGTTTTCACTCCGAAGGATAAAAAAAACGGAGTCCTGCGACTCCAGTCGCCGGGTTTCCGAGGTCTGGAGACGTCGGACTCCACTTGCCATTTTTATGAGCAGTGTTACAGTAAACTGTGGAGTTCCTCATTCCGTGAAATATCAGCCGCAGATAACTCGGATTTTGCGCGGGGCAGATTCATTCCAAACATTTCTTATGTCATTGCGAGGCGCTCTTTGCCGAAGCAATCTCCCACATGTGACAGGAGACTGCTTCGCCGCGCTCGCAGTGACACAATCTGTGTTCATCTGTGGAAAAGATATCCACCCCGTTCAAGCGCGGTGCTGGTGCTTCAAGACTTCACAAACGTGCCGTCCCGCAAATCCTGCAGCGCCTGCTGGATCTCCTCGCGGGTGTTCATGACGAAAGGCCCGTAGGGGGCGATCGGCTCCCGGAACGGCGCCCCGGCCATCAGCATGAAACGCACCGGGGACTCATCGGTACGGACCTCGATCTGATCTCCATCATCAAATACAGCCATCCGCACCGCGCCCACCTCCTGCCCGCCGAAAATCCCCTGCCCCTCGAAAACGTAGGCCAGGGCTGTGTGACCGGAGGGGATGGGGAGGCCGAACGATTTCCCGGCTTGCATGTCGACCTCCAGGTAGACCGGGCTGACCGCGATCCCGGTCACCGGGCCGCGCACGCCGTCCACTTCCCCGGCCACCAGGCGGACGCGGCAGCCGTCTTTCTCTGTCAGCGGGATGGAGTCAGCAACAACTTCCTGGTAACGCGGGGCGGACATCTTCAAGGACGCCGGCAGGTTGACCCACAACTGGAAGCCGTAGATGGTCCCACTCGGCCCGCGGCGCGGCATCTCCTCGTGCAGGATGCCGCCCCCGGCGGTCATCCACTGCACGTCGCCGGGACCGATCAGCCCGGCGTTGCCCAGGCTGTCGCGGTGGTGGACGCTGCCTTCCAGCATGTAAGTGACCGTCTCGATGCCGCGGTGCGGGTGCATCGGGAAGCCGGGGATCGGCCCTTCAGCCGGGTCGTTGAAGGCGAAGTGGTCGAAAAGCAGGAAGGGATCGAAGCGGTTCGAAACATGCGGGCCAAACGAACGCCGCAGCAGCACCCCCGCGCCCTCGATGACGAGCTGCGGTTCGATGATCTCTTTGATCGAGCGGGTTTTATTCATACCATTATTCTCCGAATTTTGGCAATTGTACCAGCAGAAAGCCAGGATCAGAGCAGGATGGGAACCATTAAATATCAAACGGCCTTGCATCAAGGCCAGTTGTAGAAGGGTTCCTCCCCAAGAACCAGGTAATCCTGCTGGATATCCTCGTAGAAGACGGCGTGCATCTCCCATTCCTTTTCGCGCCACTCCAAGTAACCGTTGATGGGCTTGCCCGTCTCCGAGTTGGTGCCCCAGAAGTGGCCTTCCGGCCCACCCTCGAACACCAGGTCATGCAGCTTCACCTCGGTGGTGGGGAAATTGGTACGGGCATAGATGGCCGCTGCTTCTTCAGGCGTATACTCGGATTCATTGTGAATGCCGGTGACTCTGACAGGCGTGTAAAAGCGGTAGATGGCGGCCGCCTCGTAGCCCGGCATGCGCTGGCCGACATCCCAGAAGCGCAGCACATAGCGCATCTGGGCGGTGACACCGTAGGCGTACGGCCCATCGAAATCCACCACGTTGCCGGCTTCGTCGACCAGCACATACACCTCGTAGACCGTCTGCACCTCGGCGGTGTACTGGCGGGGATTCTCGGGCGTCCAGGGGGGTTCATTCGATGAAGAAAGGTCGCAAGCCAGGCTGGCGGCAAGCAGCGCGGCTGCGGCGAGCAGGGCCAGGCGGAGGGACCGGTTCGATGGGGATCGTTTCAGGCTCATTGGTTTCATCCTTTCCAGGTATCCAGTATAGCCAGCCTGCGCCGTTTTGCCAATCCTTTTTTGATTGATGTTCGGATAAGAGTTCGAACATGGATAAAAAGAATGGTTTTAGGGATTAGGTTGCGCTCTCTTGCGCAACCGGCGATGTTAGCCTGTCCTGGCCGACAGGCCAGGGAGAACATCGCCTAATCATCAGAAAATAGTTTATCCGAATTCATGTCCGAAGATCAGAAAATTGCCTCTTGACTTTTACCTTACAATATTGTAAAGTGTATGTGAGGTTATCTTCGTGGCATGGAGGATTCTTTCGCACTAACCCAATTTATACTCATCAAACGATAATTTGCATGCTGTTCGTATCATCTGGTAAGTGGCGGCTATGAACCGATGACTATTGTGATGGTCGCTCACCTGGCTTGCCAGGGTAAGTCATCGGGGAGCCAATAGCGAAACCGGCCGTTCTGGCCGGTTATTTGTTTCTGTCCACGGGAGAGACGCCATGAATGCAAATAAAATTTTCCACTTTACGGTTTCGTTTTGCCTGATTATTACGCTGTTGATTCCATCCGCGACGGTGACGGCGCAAGAGACTACTGGCACAATCTCAGGTACGGTTTATCAGGCAGTTGAAGGTAAACCCATCGAGAATATATATGTGGCATTTCGCGGCCCTGACTGGAGCAATTGGCATGCCACATGCACTGATACAAACGGCCATTTCGTCATTACAGATATTCCTTTCGGTGTTGAAGGCGATGTGGTTGCTCATCCATATTCCAGAATGGATGAGCATCCATGCAATGGGCCGAGCGACTATGTCACGGAATACTGGCAGGAAGTTCCTGGTGATAGATATGCTACAAAGGTAGTGTTGAGCCCTGAATTGCCAGCCGTAAACGATATTACCTTCACGCTTGAGCATGGAGGCAGCATCAACGGTAAGATGTACGAAGCCGATGGGAAAACTGCAATTCCAAATATACATTTCGTGATCGGCAGTAACTTCGGTCTCCTGTTTGATGGATGTTCGGACGAAGTTGGTTCCTTCCATGCTGCAAATCTGCCCTTTGGAATTGAAATGGGTGTACAAGCTACAGTATTCGACTATTGTAATGGTTCACTGGGGTATGTTCAGGAATTTTGGCAGGAAACCCCTCCATGGGCAGAAGAGAATAGTACCCGGATCTTACTAAGTGCCAGTAACCCGTCAGAAGATATTTACTTTACGCTTGATCCCGGTGGCTGGATTTCGGGAACGGTGCGGAGCAACGATAACAACCCAATTGCAGATGCGCAGGTATGTGCAAGCCCTTATGATGGCGAACCTTGGG
>JBFYSM010000530.1:0-4726 GCA_041301605.1 Chloroflexota bacterium
ACCCCAAAGGCGGACTTACAGCCCCCATCGATCCGTTGAGGATACTGAAACCGCCCACCAGCCGCCCCAGGCGATACAAAAGGCAACCTTACAGCCCCCATCGATCCGTTGAGGACACTGAAACCCGGCCAGGGCGCAACAAACCTGCGCAAAATGGCGCACTTACAGCCCCCTTCGATCCGTTGAGGATATTGAAACTCCCCCCGGAAGGCGTGGGTTGAAACATTACTGGTTACTTCGCCAGCTAATGCCGTTCTCCCCTTTGGATAATAGCTTATGTAAATAATACTTTGGAAACCGTGGCCAGGGAACTCAAGTCGAAAGCCATTCCCGGCGACAAAGATTCGGATGCTCTCCTGCACGCCTGGATCTGAGGTGGCGATAGGGCTCGGCCTGTTCGAGCGACAGGAATATATCACAGCCAATGATGTGGCTCGCCTGCTGGGACTTTCCCTGCGCCAGGCGCGGGATTTGTTGTACGCCTGGGTGGGAGAAAGCCGGCCGGAAATTCGTGACGCGTCCCGCAAGTCGCGCCGCTACCGTTTTTCAGTGGGATAACGGCGGTGTGAACTTCTCCGAACGCAGATGCATTGCCCGCGTCCCCCAGAACTGGCAATCCGCCGGTATCACGACAGGCTTGCCTGAAAATAGGCAACGCCCGCCAGGAATCGAAACAATTCGACCCCTGGCATCTGCCGCACATTGATGTATAACAATTTTGTTATAATAAGGATGCAGGCGCATGTGCCAGATCCACTTCAAGCGAAGATCATCATGGCAAGAGCCCGGTACTCGAGTTCATCAACGATTTATCCCCCAAGGATAAGGCCAAGGTCAATAATACCCTTCGGCTACTGGAGGAATTCGGCACCAACCTTGGGATGCCACATGCTCGCCGGATTGAAGGCCGTTTGTGGGAACTGTGGCCAGGAGACAACCGCCTGTTCTATTGTCTCCACGTAGAGAAGATGTTTGTTATCCTGCATGGCTTTCGAGAGGAATCCTTGAAGACACCGGAAAAGGAAATCGCCACTGCCCTGCGCAGGATGAAGGAAGTAACGGAGGAATAAGATGTCCCCTGTATCGAAAAAGAGCTTCAAGGATTGGCAAACCGAACAACAGCAAGACCCCGAGTTTGTCGCTGCATCTCTTGAATTGGAAGCCGGCTACCAGATTGCACGCCTGCGTATCCAGCGCGGCCTGACCCAGGCGCAGTTGGCCGAGATGGTGGGAACACGCCAGCCGTCCATAGCCCGGCTGGAAAACGGTTCGAGTGTACCCAGCCTGTCCTTCTTGGACCGCATCGCCAAGGCGCTGGATGCCCGGATCGAGCTGCGCGTCGTTCCGCGTTGATTCAGAAAGGATGAAAATCCCAAGGCTTGAAGAGATGCTCTTCAAGCCCTGGTTTGTTACAAGTGAGTGCTACTTAGCGAAAATTGGGAGCCGGCCTGTTCAAGCAGCCAGTGGACTTTTGCCTCCGCCCAATCGAGATCTTCCGGGCGGTTGTGGATGTTGATCCAATAGCCTTTGCCACACCTGGAAAAAACATCCGGGCGTTGATCAGCCAGATCATAGGCATGTGTGCCAAGCGCGAAGCCAAACACCTGCTCACCTTCCCACTTCCAGGTTGTATATAAGGATAATCCAAAAGATGAGAGGGGAGAAGCAGGAAAACATTTTCTTGGCGGAAGGGATAGAATCAAGGGCTCGGCTTGTACCATGTAAAAGGAATGTATATATTTGCTTTTTCGTGATATAATGCGCATATGATTCAAAGAGATGCCCTACTTTCCGCCATCCAGACAGCTCTTAGAAGGAGCCGAGTAGTCGCGTTGATCGGCCCCCGCCAGTCTGGGAAGACCACCCTGGCACGGCAATTGGTTTCTCCTGACTCGCTTAACTATTTTGACTTGGAAGACCTCGGCAGTCAGAACCGCCTGAACGAACCGATGCTCGCTTTGAGCGACCTGCGCGGATTGATTGTCATCGACGAGATCCAGCGCCGACCTGACTTGTTCCCGGTTTTGCGTGTGCTGAGTGACCGGGTTCCGCTACCGGCTCGCTTTCTTATTCTGGGCAGCGCATCTCCCGATTTACTTCGGACCTCATCTGAATCGCTGGCTGGTAGAATCGAAACGGTGCCAATCAATGGTTTTAGTCTGGCAGAAGTGGGCGTAGGGAATTCCCAGAAACACTGGCTGCGAGGTGGCTTTCCTCTTGCCTATCTGGCAGATAGTGAAGTGGATAGCGTAGCCTGGCGAAAGAATTTTATCCAAACGTTTCTGGAGCGAGATCTGCCGGCGTGGGGAGTGCGTGTGCCCGCGGCAACGTTGTTGCGTTTTTGGAACATGCTTGCCTATTATCACGGCCAGATATGGAATACGGCGGAACCTGCACGTTCGCTGGGGGTCAGCGAACCAACCGCGCGACATTATCTGGATATTCTGGAGGGCGTGTTCATGGTACGCGTCCTTCAGCCATGGTATGCAAATCTTAAAAAACGCCAGGTCAAGGCTCCCAAGATGTATTTCAGGGATTCTGGCCTGCTGCATTACCTTCTTGGAATCCGCTCCGAGCTGGATTTGTACAATCACCCCAAAAGCGGGGCTTCCTGGGAAGGGTATGTAATCGAAGAAGTGCTTAAAGCGGTTCAGCCACATGAAGCCTATTATTGGGCTACCCATAATGGCGCTGAATTGGATCTGCTCCTGCTCAAAGACGGCAGACGCATCGGAATAGAATGCAAGCGTGTGGACGGACCGCGCCTGACTCCCTCCATGCGAATAGCAATCGATGACCTGGAATTGGATCGCCTCTTTGTCATCTACCCTGGGCCGCATGCCTATCCGCTGGCGGATCAGATCCAGACTCTACCCCTGGCGGAATTAAGCAAGCCCGACGCAGCAACCATTTTTACTCGATAGGCATAGCGTCATTATCCTCGCCCTAAAAAACGGCCTTCCCCGGGGTTGATCCGGGGAAGGCCTCTCACAAAACATTAGTCGTTCGACTTGGTGCCCCCAAAGGGATACTGCTTATAGGGATAATACAAAGGTGAGAGGGTGGCGGGTCATGTTGCCTCTTATCAGAAATAATATTACTGGTTGACTAGTAATTATATTGGATATAAAATAGACTTATGTTACTGCAAAGGAGGTCACGATGAAGATCTACAAGCGGACAGTTACCGAGGCGATCGGCAGGTTCCTCCCGACAGACGATATTATTGTCATCCACGGGGCCCGGCAGGTCGGCAAGACCAGCATTCTGATGCTCCTACAGGATCAGTTGCAGGCTTCGGATGAACAGACCTATTATATCGACCTGGAGGACAGCCGATTTGTCAGCCTGCTGGACAAGGGAGTGGATGAGTTTGTCACCTACCTGACCGAACAGGGGTTCGACCTACCCGCCTTGCGCGCAGCCGGCCGGAAGCTGTACGTCATGATCGATGAGATCCAGTATCTGGCTAACCCCTCCTCGTTCCTGAAACTGCTGGCCGATCATCATCGTTATTTGAAGATCATCATCTCCGGATCCTCCAGCTTTGAGATCAAGAGCAAGTTCAAGGATTCGCTGGTCGGAAGAACAGTGAACTTCGAGATCTATCCTCTTTCCTTCCAGGAATTTCTGACGTTCAACGGAATATCCTTCGCCCCCGCCGATCATTTCACGGAAAAGAAAACTGCCGAACTGCGACGTCTGTATATGGAATTTGCACTGTACGGCGGTTATCCGAAGATCGTGCTAACCCAGGGGAGCGATATCAAAGAAAAATATCTGCAGCAGATCATCGATACCTATGTTCGCAAGGATATTCGCGACCTGACAGAGATCAAGGATGTAAATAAATTCAACCGGCTGCTGGAAACCCTGGCATCCCAAAGCGGCAACCTGTTGAATGTTTCGGAACTTTCCGTCACGGCCGGCCTAGCTCGCGAGACCATCGAACGCTACCTGCTGATCCTGGAACAGACCTATATGTTGCGCTTGGTGAGACCGTTCAGCCGCAATTTGCGCGCAGAACTATTCAAGACGCCGAAAGTCTTTTTCTATGATACAGGTTTGATGCAAATGCTCTGGCTAAAACGCCTCCAAAAGGAAATTCTGGGGCAGGTTTTCGAGACCAGTATCTTTGCAGAACTGGTCAAGCGCCATGGACCGGAACAAGTCTTCTACTGGCGGACCCAGGATAAAAAAGAGATCGACTTCGTTGTGAAATTCCCGGACAAGGTCTTCCCGGTGGAGGCCAAATTACATTTTCCCCGGACAATCCCGGGAGTGCTGCATACTTTCGATGCCGCTTATCGGGCAGATTCCAGCGAGAGCCCATCCTACCGGTTGGTTGGTATCACGGGAGAACCATCAGAAGAACAGATGATTTTCCCCTGGCAATTGTAAAGGATCCAGCGCGTTGATTAATGATTGCTACGATACCTATGCTCACGGCTTATTCTCGTAGCTGTTTATTATTTCATGGATTTACCAGGTTTCAGCGGAGTGGTCGACCCTGCTTGTATTATATGGGGGCTATACCAGTAAAGATATAGACCACATGGAATCCTTTTTCCATATGGTCTATATTTTCCAGTGCCCCCAAGGGAACTCAAATCCCTGTGTTAGCCATATGAATTGTTCATAACTTATGTAAACTTCTCTTAAAGCAAAAAGCCCCTGATTTTCAAGTCAGGGGTAATTCGTCTAAATAAATTGATAAAGCTTCAAG
>JBFYSM010000551.1:0-6796 GCA_041301605.1 Chloroflexota bacterium
CAGGGCCGGGTGCCGCGCTTCCCCGTCCCGCCAACCGCCATCGTCAGCGCCTGGCAGTTGAGCATGCGTTCGCGTCAGATGAACAACGGAGAATAACCCATGATCGTAAAAGTCAACATTCGCGGGCAGGAGTTCGAGGTTCGGATCGATGATCTGAACCAGCGCCCGGTCATCGCCCGGATCGGCGACGAGACCTTCGAGGTCTGGCCGGAGGTGGAGAGTCAGCCTATCCTGCTGCCGCCTGCCAGCATCCCGCGCGGATCTGTCACCGGCCTGCAGACCAACCACCAGGCCAAATCCATCCTGTCCCCACTGCCCGGCACGGTAACCGAGGTCTTCATCCAGCCGGGTGATTCTGTGAAATCAGGCGACACCCTGCTCGTGATCGAAGCCATGAAAATGAAGAATTCAATCCGTGCCAGCCAGGATGGGAAGGTGGCCGCAGTCCACATCGGCTCCGGGCAAAATGTCCAGCACAAGCAACTGCTGGTGGAATTCGAATGAGGTGTCATTGTGATGGCTGCTGGTTGAGTAGACCCGCATGCATCTGCGGGTTGTATCGAAATCCAGCCCGAAGCAATCTCCCCTTCCATAGCAGAGATTGCTTCACCGCTGATGGTCTCGATATGCCCTGCGGCTACTCGACCATCAGCGTACAGGCAATGACACAAACAAGGAATGGTTATGAATATCAGTGATCTCCTTCCCGAACTCCTGAAAGGCCTGGCGAACTTCACCTGGGGAAATGCCCTGATGCTGGCCGTAGGTGCAGTGCTGATCTACCTGGCCATTGCCCGGGAATATGAGCCTGTCCTGCTGCTGCCGATCGGTTTCGGCTGTATGTTAGCCAACATCCCCCTAACCGGCATGACGGATGGCATGGGGCTGTTCGGCGTGCTCTACAAGGCTGGCATCAGCACCGAGATCTTCCCGCTCCTGATCTTCATCGGCGTAGGTGCAATGATCGACTTCAGCCCGCTGCTGGCCCAGCCTAGGATGGCCCTGCTGGGCGCGGCTGGACAATTCGGCATCTTCGGGACGCTCATCCTGGCCATCCTGATCGGCTTTCCCCTGAACGAGGCTGCCTCCATCGGCGTCATCGGCGCGATCGATGGGCCGACATCCATTTTTGTTGCCACCAAGCTGGCCCCCAACCTGCTGGCACCGATTGCCGTGGCCGCTTATTCGTACATGAGCCTGATCCCGATCATCCAACCGCCGCTGATGCGATTGTTGACCACCAAATCCGAGCGCCGCATCCGCATGGATTACGCCCCCAAACCAATCTCCAGGCGCACCCGCATCATCTTCCCCATCCTCATCACAGTGGTAGTTGGGTTACTTGTCCCGGAGGCAACCCCGCTCATTTCCATGCTGATGTTGGGCAACCTGCTCAAGGAAAGCGGCGTGGTCAACCGGTTGAGCAATGCCGCCCAGAACGAGATCGTCAACATCGCCACGCTCTTCCTGGGCCTGACGATCGGCTCGACGATGAGCGCCCAGGCCTTCCTGAACTGGAACACCGGCAAGATCATGCTGCTTGGCCTGCTGGCTTTCGTTCTGGATACCATAGCCGGCCTCCTGTTTGGCAAGCTGATGTGCGCCTTGAGCGGTCGCAAGATCAACCCGCTGATCGGCGCGGCCGGCATCTCAGCCTTCCCGATGGCTGGACGCCTGGCTGCCAAAATGGCCCAGGAGGAAGATTTCGAGAACTTCATCCTGATGCATGCCATGGGGACGAATACTGCCGGTCAACTGGGGAGTGTGATTGCAGGCGGGGTGCTGCTGGCGATAGTGTCGGGTTTGATCTAGAAAAATCTCAACACAAAAGGCACAAAGCGTTTTTCTTGTCGTTGTACACAGGGGATTTCTGGTGACAATGCTCCGCGTTGTCACCGATTGCAGACGCTCCGCGTCCCCACCCTTTTCATTTTGCGGTAAGATAGTGGCAATTGCACAAGGAGTGATCCCATGCTTGCCATGATCTTGTCCCGCACCATCCAACTGGATGAAAATCCGCGTCCACTCCAACTTGCGGAGTTGCCCATCCCTGAGCCAAAAGAGGGTGAAATCCTGCTCAAGGTTTCCGCCTGCGGGGTCTGCCACACCGAATTGGATGAGATCGAAGGGCGAACTCCTCCACCGCTCTTTCCAGTTGTTCCGGGGCACCAAGTGGTTGGGCGGGTAGCCGGGTTGGGAAAAAGTGTTTCGCGGTTCAAGGAGGGTGATCGCCTCGGCGTGGCCTGGATCTACTCAGCGTGCGGTAAATGTGCATATTGTCTTTTCGGGAATGAAAACCTGTGCCCGGATTTCAGGGCAACTGGACGAGATGTCAATGGCGGCTATGCGCAGTATATGGTTGTCCCGGAAGCCTTCGCCTACCCCATTCCATCAGTCTTTACCGATGAAGAAGCCGCGCCGCTGCTGTGCGCCGGGGCGATCGGCTACCGTTCCATGAAATTGACAAACTTGCATCATGGACAAGCATTGGGATTGACCGGCTTCGGCGCATCCGGCCATCTGGTGCTCAAGATGGTAAGGCATAAATACCCGGACATGTCGGTCTATGTGTTCGCACGCAGCCGACAGGAACAGGAATTTGCCATCCAATTGGGCGCAACCTGGGCCGGGGATATGGACGATGAATCGCCGCAAAAACTGGATGCCATCATCGATACCACCCCTGTCTGGAAGCCCATTCCTGAAGCGCTCAAGAACCTAGCTCCCGGCGGGCGGTTGGTGATCAATGCCATCCGCAAGGAAGAAGCGGACAAGGAGGCACTGCTTGGGCTCGATTACCCCTCCCACCTTTGGATGGAAAAAGAGATCAAGAGCGTGGCGAATGTTGCCCGATCGGATATCCAGGAATTCCTCGAACTGGCAGCGAACATCCCGATCAAACCGGAAGTAGAAACCTTTCCCCTGGAAAATGCTAATCAAGCATTGATGGAGTTGAAGCAAAGGAAGATCAGGGGGGCCAAGGTATTGAAGATCACATAAGAAATTCCCGGAAACTCCCACTTGTATTTTTCATATTTAATGTCATAATGTATATACATTATGAGGTAATTCCATGCCCCTTTCCATTGATAATTCCAGTCCTCTCCCCCTCTACTACCAGATCCGGGAGAGTCTGCGCAGGCAGATCCTATCGGGTGAACTTCAAACTGGCGATGCCCTGCCCGGCGAGGCCCGGATCTGCGCCGAAACCGGCGTCTCACGCATGACCGCCCGCCAGGCGTTGACGCAACTGGCTAACGAAGGCCTGGTGATCCGCCAGCGCGGACGCGGGACATTCGTTGCTGCTCCCAAGGCAACCTTCCGGACCATGCCCGTGGGTGGGATGAGCTATTCCGAGATCATTGGCCAGCTCGGTATGACCGCCGGTGCTGAGGTGTTATCCCAGGAAACCATCCCTGCGGGCCAGGAAGTGGCTTCCCAACTCAAACTGGCTGCCGGAACACAGGTAATCCGCATTGTTCGCAGGCGCTCAGCCTCAGGTGTAATTATGTCATTGGAGACGGGGTTCTATCCCTATGAACGTTTCCCGGCACTTTCAGAGGCTAACCTAACCAACAAGAGCATCTATAAAACCATCGAAAAGGAGTATGGGGTTTCACCGGCTTATGCCCTGGATACGATCGAGATCTCGGTTGCAGGGCCATACGAGGCGGATAGGCTAAAGATCAAAGAGGGATCACCGATCGCATTGGTTACCACCATTGCGTATCTGGAAGATGATACCCCGGTGGCTTACACCCAAACATTCCATCGCGGTGACCGCTTCCGCTCGACCATCCGCCGTTCACGTCAGCAGATCGGATGAGAACAGGAGAGACATATGCCAAATGGTTGCTGGGGCAAGATCCTTTTTGTCGACCTTTCCAGTGGCGAGATCAGGGCGGAAACACCACCGGAGATTATCTACCGCCACTACCTGGGCGGCTATGGACTTGGCGTCCATTACCTTTATGAACACATCCCACCCGGAGCAGACCCACTCGGACCCGGGAACATGCTCGCCTTCCTGCCCGGCTTGTTGACCGGCTCCGGGGCCCAATTCAGCGGACGTTTCATGATCGCCACGCGCTCGCCACTAACCGGTGCCTGGGCAGATGCCAACTGCGGCGGGAACTTCGGCCCGGCGCTACGCGGCGCGGGCTGGGATGGATTGTTCGTCAACGGTTTGTCAGATAAGCCAGTTTACTTACTGATTGACAATGATCAGATTGAAATACGTGCAGCAGACCATCTCTGGGGATTGGATGTACGCCAGACGGAAGAAACCCTGCACAAGGAGCTTGGCGTGGATGCCAAAATCGCCTGCATTGGCCCGGCGGGCGAAAAGTTATCTCTCATCTCTGGCATCGTCAACGACGATGGTCGCCTGGCGGCGCGCTGCGGGGTGGGCGCCGTCATGGGATCGAAAAAGCTCAAAGCGGTGGTGGCACGCGGCAGAACCCGCCCGCCGTTGGCTGATCCGAAAGCCTTCAAGAAGGCGACATCGGCATACCTGCAGATCTTCCGCCGCAAGCCATCCGGGATGTCGGGACGCATCCCGGTTTTGATGTCCCGCATGTTGCCATTTTTGCGCCGTTTCCATGCCAAGCCCAGCGGTGGCCCGGCTGAGATGGTGATCGATTCGTATCGCCGTTACGGGACCGCCGCCGGCACGGCCATCCAGGTGGAACTCGGGGATACGCCGGTGCGCAACTGGACTGGCATTGGTTACCGCGATTTCCCGCTTGAACGCTCAGAAAGGTTGAGTGACCGGGCAGTGGTGAAACCGATGATCAAGCCCTACGCCTGCCACTCCTGCCCGGTGGCCTGCGGGGGGATTATGAACCAGCCGGATGGAGGCACAAGTCACAAATCCGAATACGAAACGCTGGCATCCTTCGGCTCGTTATTGATGAACAGTGACCTGGATAGCGTCATGCGCTGCAACCATATCTGCAACATGGCTGGGCTGGATTCGATCTCGACAGGATCAGTGATCGCGTTTGCATTGGAATGCAGGGAGAAGGGATGGCTCCCGCCCGAACTGGCAAGTGAACTGCCGCTGGAATGGGGAAACGGCGATGCAATCGTAGAGTTGACCCATCGCATCGCCTCCCGGACCCCCGGCCTGGGCGACTGGTTGGCCGATGGCGTGCAGAAGGCTGCTCAATGGCTGCCCCCTGAAGCACAGCAGGCTGCCATCCACGCCGGAGGCCAGGAACTCGCCATGCACCGCGGGCTTTATGAGCCGGGTGTGGCTGCCGGCTATGCCCTCGACCCAGCGCCAGGCCGCCATACCTCAACGAATACTGGAAATGCAAGTGTCGTCGGATTCACACCGTACTTCGCCTTGTTTGACCTTAAACCTGCCGCCCGTTATGATTATTCCGAAAAAGGAACCACACAGGCGATCGGCATGTGTCTCTATCGCGCCTATGATTCTCTCGGATTGTGCCAATTCGCTTTGCTGATGGGAAAACCGCCATTCCTTGAATGGCTCAACGCTGCCACCGGCTGGGATATGGATGAGGCCGAATTCTTCCATATCGGGAAACGCATCCAAGTGCTGCGGCATGCTTTCAACGCCCGGCATGGCCTCCCGGCGCAATTCCCCCTCCCCAAGCGAGAACTGGGAGATCCACCACAAGCCATTGGCCCGGTGGCAAACCGCATGCTGGATGTGGAGGCAATGGCAAGGAATTATTTCGAATTTCTGGGCGTTAATCCCAATAGTGGACTGCCCTTACCGGAAACCATTGAAGATCTCGAAATATCCCTGTAAAAGGAGGAGGATTCATGACAGCTAAATATCTGATCGGTCTCGACGCCGGGGGTGGGAGTGGAAGATGCTTGCTGGTGAACACGGAGACGGGTGATACCACCAGTGTTTGTCGCACCTGGACCCTTGCCCCTGCGCCAGAAGAGGGAAACTTTGCCTTTAAATTGGATACTGCAAACATCTGGCGCATCCTAGGGGAGATCGTGCAGGAGGTTATCCACAAAGCGGGTATTTCCCCGCAGGATGTGGCCGGGATCGCCGCCACCAGCATGCGTCACAGTACCATTGTGATCGATAAAAAGGGTAATGTGCTCATGGCAGCCCCCAACCGGGACGCGCGCGCCGCAGAACAGGGCATGAGGCTGGCTGCGGAACGCGGGGAAGAGATCTATCAAATCACCGGCCACTCACCCAGCCCAATCTTTACCGCTGCCCGACTGCTGTGGCTTAAGGAAACCCAGCCAGATGCATTCAAGTCAATATATGCTGCCTTGAGCTTCAGCGATTGGATTGGCTATATGTTGAGTGGTGAAGTAGCCTCCGAGTTGTCTCAAGCCGGAGAGAGCCTGCTGCTGGATCTGAAATCCCGCAAATGGTCCAAGGATGTTCTCAAATCCCTGGAGCTCCCCGAAAAAATCCTTCCAAGCTTGAAACATGCGGGAACCAGATTGGGCAAGTTGACCAAGGGTGCAGCCTCCAACCTGGGATTACCCCCCGGCATCCCGGTGGCTGTCGGAGGGCCGGACACACAATGTGGATTGCTGGGAGCAGGTGTCATCTCTGCCGAGCAGACCGGTGTTATAACCGGGACAACCACACCCATCCAGATGGTTGTAAATGAGCCCATCATTGACAATGAGATGCGCATCTGGACCGGATTGCACGTTATCCCCGGCCTGTATGTATTGGAAAGTAACGCCGGCCAGATGGGCTCGACGCTCGAGTGGGCAGCCCGCCTGCTCCACAATGGCGCTCCCAACCCGCTCGCCATGCTGGATGCTGAAGCGACAGCCTCGG
>JBFYSM010000560.1:0-3587 GCA_041301605.1 Chloroflexota bacterium
ATGATACATAAATTCCCTGAATTAGGCTGTGGCTTCCCCGTTCCTGCGGAACCAGTTCTTCCACTCCTTTTTCTCCCATATAACAAGGATTGGGGCGGCAATGAAAATGGAGGAATAGGTACCGCTCAAGAGACCCACCAGCAGGATGACGGCAAACTCACGCAGGGTGACGCCGCCAAAGAGGGCCAGCGCCAGCAGCATGAACTCGACGGTCATCAATTGGGTGTTGATGGAACGCTGCAGGGTCTGAACGATGGAGTGGTTGGCCAGCGTTTCGAAATCCAGGCGGCGCAGGATGGTGGAATTCTCGCGGATGCGGTCGAAAACCACGATCTTATCCTGGGTCGAGAAACCGATCACGGTCAGCAGGGCGGTCAGGAAGAGCGCATCCATCTGCCAGCCGAAGAGGCGGGCGCCGATGGCGACGATGCTGAAGACAATGGCCACATCATGGATCATGGCGATGATGGCACACACGCCATAGCGGAAAGCATGCGGGATACGGCGGAACACGACCGTGATATACAGGATCACCGCCAGGGCCGCAACCCCCACAGCCAGCGCGGCGCGGCGGGTAACCTGCTGGCCGATGGTTGGGCCAACATTCTCGAAACGCAGGATAGTAACCGTATCACTGAAACGTTCTTCCATGGCGGTCTGTAATTGGGCACTGATCGTTTCCTGATCCTGTACATCTTCCAGGAAGGCAGCGCGAATCTGGAGGGTGTTATCGGCAGTGGTGCGAACTTCAGCATCCTTGATGCCGGATTCATTCAACAAGCTGATAACATCTCCTGGAGCCGGAAGATTGCCCGATGAGAAACTCACTTCCATCAAGCTGCCGCTGGTGAAATCGATCGAGAGCGGCGCACCATAAATGATGAACAGGACCATACCCGGCAAGATGATGAGCAGGGAGATGATAAAGAATAGATAACGTTTTCCGAGGATATTCATATCGATTTCCTTTAGATACCGAACCAGCGGGTCAGGTTCTTGGGTTTAAAGGCGTTCAGCACCACGGTCAGCAAGGTGCGGGTGACGAAGATGGCGGTGAAGAGGCTGATGGCAACGCCCAGGGCCAGGGTCAGCGAGAAGCCTTTGACGATGGTGGCCCCGAAGGTCGATCCAAACCAGAACAGGATCAGCGAGGTGATGATGGCGGCAATGTTCGAGTCGCGGATGGATGACCAGGCGCGCGCCCAACCCTGTTCGACAGCCTGGCCGATGGTGCGTCCGCTGCGCAGTTCTTCCTTCATGCGTTCGAAGATGAGGATGTTGGCATCCAGCGCGGCGCCCGTACTGAGCAGGAAACCGGCGATGCCAGGCAGGGTCAGGGTAACCGGGATGTACTTGAAGATGGCAAAGGCAATGGCAGCGTAGAACAGGATGACCACATCGGCGACGATGCCGGGCAGCCGGTAGTACAGCCCCATGAATAGCATGACGATGATCATGCCAATTACGCCGGCGATGAGGCTTTTCTGGAGCGAGTCCTCGCCCAGGGTGGGACCAACCACGCGGGTTTCCACGATCTTGAGCGGGACCGGCAGCGAGCCATAGCGGAGCTGGATGGCCAAAGCATTGGCGGATTCATAGGTGAACTGGCCCTGGATGACACCCTCACCATCCGTGATGGGGGAATTGATAACAGGAGTAGAAATGACTTCCTTATCGAGCACAATGGCGAGATATTGATTCACATGCGCGGAGGTATGTTCTGCAAAAATATCTGTGCCATCGCCCTTGAGCGAAAACTGGATTTCGTATCCACTCATTTGGCCGGTTATCACCTGCACGCTCTGAAGATCGGCGCCGGTCATCACGGTATGGTAGATGGTCTGCTCGGGATTTTCCGGGATTTCGGTCAGGCCGAAATCGGTCTGGATTACCGTTCCGACGGCAACAGGAGCGGTTCCCATATCCACAAATTCCAGCAGGCCGGTCTTCCTGAGGATGGCGATTACCGACTCGGAATCTTCCAGACCGGGGAACTCGCCGACGATGCGGGTATCGCCTGCCAATTGCACCACGTTCTCCGAAACACCAAGCGCATTGGTACGATTTTCGATGATAGTGCGGGCCACTTCCATCTGGCTGCGATCTATGGTCTGCCCTGCGGGGAGATCAGCCTCGAGGACAACTTGCAGGCCGCCTTGCAGGTCGAGGCCCAGGCGAGGCGCAACATTGCGCTGGGAGATGGTTTTTCCATTGAACGGGTTGGTGATCGTCAACGTGCTGCTGAAATCCACCCAAAGTGCGAGCGCCAGGATCAGCACGATGAAGATCAAACGGGTCGTCAGGTTTCTTGTCATGCGTAAAGTCTCCGTCATAAAAATGCCAGCCGGGGCTGGCTGTCACAGCGGGGTATTATACACCTATTTAACTCCCTACTGAGTGAGGGTTTGAAGATAAACGATTACCTTCGCAAGCACCTCTTTGATGCTTAGCTCGTCAGTGAGTAGAACGAAATCTGCATGTTTGCGGGCATGCTCCAGGCGTTTTTGCTGCTCGGTGTAATCCACTTCCCGCCAGTTGAGTTTTCGCCGGGCCGTGGCAACCGGGAAGGATGCATCCAGGAAGATCAGGATATCCGGGTTCGCGATCCGTTGCCACATATCACGCACATGGGAATGTTCCTGGGCGATGTGACGCACCTGGTACCCCAGCCGTTCGAGGCCGGATTTGAGCGTGGATTTCCCCGATCCACAAGGCCCGACAACGCCGATCAAAACCTGTTTACTGGTTGTCATGCACGAGCAGGTTGATCCTTGCGGGGCTGCCCAGCACAGCCAGGATATCCCCGCCCACCAGCCTGCGGTCTCCGGTGGGATGCAGGTCCGGTTCGCCGGCGCGTTTGAGCAACAGGATGCTGATATCGTATTTCTTCTCGACATCTGCCACCGAGGTTCCGCCGATGGGTGATGATGTCGAAATGGTCAGGCTAGCCAGGCTGAGCGATTCCCCTTCAACGGTGATGGGACGGGTAATGTCGGCGCCGGCAGCCGCGGCTGCGAAGGCCGGGGCAGCCATGCCGGTGGCGCTCATGGCGGCAAAGCCAAACTGGGTTTGAAGGGATTGGGCGAAATCATCATCGAAGATTCTCAAGACGACTTTTATGTTGGGTTTCAGCGTGCGCGCTTTGATCGCGATTTGCAGGTTCTTGTAATCGTTCTGCGTGCACAGGACGATGGTTTTAGCGCGCATAACCCCGGCTGCTTCGAGCGCGGACTGGCGGATGGCGTCATCCTGGATAACCGGTACGCCCATCTTTTGGACGGTAGTGAACAGATCGGCCGATGGGTTGAGTTCGATGACAACCACCTGTTCATCCATCTCGAACAGGCTTTGTACGACGCGGAAACCCAGGTGGCCCAGGCCAACCAGGATGGTGTGTTTGTCGAATGTGGAGGCGACAGCCATTTCCCACTCCTTGCTACGCGCCCTGCGGTTGAAAAGCAGGATCCCAAAATCGGCCAAGCCTTGGGCCAGGATCCCGATCCCAACCAGGGGCATGATGAAATAGAAAGCCTGTAAGGCGGGGTGGTGCGGAAACTCTCGTGAAGATTGCAGGAAGGACAGGGTCA
>JBFYSM010000582.1:0-3591 GCA_041301605.1 Chloroflexota bacterium
GGGGGCCGGTCAGCGCCATGATGATGATCAATACACCCTGGTAGGTGCCCACATCGCCTTCTGTTGCGCCGAGTACCAGGGTGACGAAGTACGGGAAGTTGATCAACAGCATCTGGTAGGCTACGTGCACGAAGAGCGTGGAGATGAAAACGATGATGAACTGCTTGTTCTGGAAAGTGGCCTTCAAGCCTTGCATGGCCGTCATGGGTTCGCCGACCGGGCGGTCGGTCTCGCGCAGGCCGAGCAGGGTCAGGTAGATGGTGACCACGCCGACCACGCCGACCACGATCCCCATGTACACGGCTCCAATCTCGGCAAACAGCGGGGCTGCCACCAGGGAACCGACCAACACACCCAGGATGCCGAAGATGTTCTTCCAGTAGCTCAAGCCGACGCGTTTCCTGGAATCGGGAGCCATTTCCGGCAGGGTGCCATCGTAAGGGATGCCGACCAGGCTGTAGGCGGTGCGGTACATCAGGGTGATGAACATGAAATAGACCGCCGTGACCACCACCTGGCCGGCGGGCGGCGTCCAGATCAATATGGCACCGACCAGGATGAACGGCGAAGCCAGCACCAGGAACGGCTTGCGGCGTCCCCAGCGCGAGCGCAGGGTGTCGCTCCAGTGGCCGATGAAGGGATCGATGATGGCATCCCAAATGGTGGCGATGGTCATCAAGACGCCGATCAGGGCGATCGGCAGGTAGACCGGGCGGCCGGAATCGGGCGGCGGGGCGTAGAAATAGAGCAGCCAGGTGTCGATGGTGATGGCGAGGATGTTCAGGCCGGCCGAGGCCATCGAATAGAGGGCGATGCGGCCAAAGCTGAGTTTTTTGGTGGAGGTTGCATCCATGGTTTCTCTCCTTTGCTGTTGGTCGAGTAAGACGCCGTTCTTTGGCGTCTGTATCGAGACCAAAAGGCTGAATTCTGGCTGGAAATGCTGGTTTCGATATGCCGGATGCGCCGGTTGAGTAGCGGTTGTTGCGTATCGAAACCAGCGCATCCGGCTACTCAACCAGCAGTTCCTGACATCTTTTGCGTGTACATGCTTATTAAAGCCGAAACACTTCAGGCAGTTCGATGGTCTGGTAGCGGAAAGCCTCGGCGTACTCGCAGCCGGCTTCCACGCCGCATTTGGCGTCATTGGCGCGCACGCCAAGATCGATCAATGGCTCGAATTGCGCCGCGTCGATGCCTGCCAGCCGGGCCTCGTCCACGCCCAGGGCACGCGCTTCGCCGAGCAGGTCGTCGATGGTCAGCACCATCTGGCAGTTGTAGGCATACAATGCCTGGATCTTGCGTTCGATGTAGGCAGATGTATCCACCCGTTTATTCGTCTCCCAGTGTGCCTTGGAATACCAATACCATTCACTAACCCGGTGGGGGTGGAGGCCTTCGGCCAGGTGCTCCGGGTGGAAGAGGGGCAGGGCAGAGAAGGAGGATGCATCCGAGGTTGCCAGGGCCAGGGCGCGGTGGTCGGGGTGGTTCTCGAAGGGTGCGAAGGGATCCCAGCCGAAGATGATATCAGCTTTGAGTTTTCGGATGGAATACATGATCTGCCCGCGCAGCACGGATGGCTGGACATCGCACAGGTCACCATCCATGTAGCCCAGCAGGAAGACGCCTTTAGCCCCAAGCGCTTTTACCGCGCCCTCGGCTTCCGGGCGGGCGATGGCTTTCAGTTCTTCCCCGGAGAGTCGGTGGGAGCCGCGGTCGTTGTCGGTGGCGATCAATAGATAGAGATCATGACCTTCATCTGCCAGTTTTGCCAGGGTGCCCCCCGCCATGAACTCGGCATCATCCCCGTGGGCGGCAACGCTCAGTATCACTTTTTTCTTCATCAAACACCTCCGAAAAATTGGTGAAGATGTTTTGATTAAGGAGCGCTCTCCCCGGCCTGACCCGCCGGGGCAGGCTGGCGCTCCTGTTCCGCGCTAGAGAGCGCGGACTGATCGGTGTATCAATTCTCTCCCGCGATGATCTCCCGCCGCTCCTCCATCTGATCGTGCAGGCGCTGCGCATCTTTCGGGTAGACGAAATAATACAACGGCGTCACAAGGAAGGCGATCGCCCAGAAACCGCTGGTCAGGAGCAGCAGGGTGCGGGAGAGGCCGAACTGGTCGGCATACTTGCCGAACAGGATGATGACCACTGAGGCAAAAGCGCCATTGACGAATTCCGTCAGGGCCATGGCCGTGCTGCGCAGTTCCGGTCGGACGGCGCTCTGCACCATCGGCTGCATGGCACCCCGGCGGGTCCAATCCAGGAAGAAGCCGGCAACGATGGAACAGGCGATGATCTCTGCTGTTGAGGTGGCCTTCGTGAACAGGTACCACATTGCCGGCAGCGAAATGGCAATGGAGATCTGGGAAACAGCCGCCCGCCCGTATTTCGGCCAGCGGCGGTAAGCCCAATCCCCCACGCTCCCGCCGACGAAATTGCCCACGGCCAGGGAGATGACCACCCCACCGAAAAACAGCGGCGCATCGGCCTCGGAAAAGCCGCGGTCATCCACCAGCCAGGTGACGTAGAAAGTGGCCAGGGCGTTGATGGTGGTCAGCATGAAAATCCCTTGCAGGAAGTTGACCAGCACTGTCTTGACTTTGAAGATCTCCTTGACGCCAGCCAGGTGGAAGCGGAAACGGGAGGCACTCTGGGCTGTGATGATGCTTTCCAATTCGGGTTCCGCTGCGCCGCGCACCGGTTCCTTGACCAGGATGGCGATGACAAGGCCGGATAGGACGCTCGTCAGCCCCAGCCCGATGAAGCCGATCCGCCAGCCGTCTTCAGAGATGCCGATCACTTCCCCGAAAGCCAGCGCACCGGCCACGATGCCGAACATCCCGATGGCGCTGATGGTGCCCATGGCGCGGCCGCGCTGCTTGGGGCCGAACGAATCGGCCAGGATGCTGAAGGCAGCCGGGTACAGGCAGCCCAGCCCGATGCAGGCGACGACGCGCACGATGAGCAACTGCCAGTAATCGGTGGCCAGCCCGCAGATGGAAGTCCACAGGCCCCACACGCCTGTCCCGATCACCAGGATCCACTTGCGGTTGTAGCGGTCAGCCAGCATGCCCCAGAAGGGTCCGCTGAAGGTTTGGAAGATGACCCGGATGCTATCGATGTATCCCAGTTGGGCATAGGATAATCCCAGGGCATTGCGCACCGCCGGCCAGAGCATCGGCAGGGCGACATCCTCGGCAGAGTCGATGAAGAAGCCAAAGCCGAGGGCGGTCAGGATGCGCGCCCGGAATCCCTTTTTGGGGTGCGGTTGGTCAGTCGTTGCTTTGTGGTTCGTGGATGGCATGGCTTCTCCCGAGGAATGGCTTTATACCTGGCTGAGCCTTGCGAAAGGTTTGTCGCTACAACCTTCGCAAGGTTGGTTCTTCACTTCGATTCTATCCCAAACTTCTCCCGCAAGGCAGCGTAGGCTTTCTGGCAGACGCCCGATGCATAGAACTCGCATTTCCCTTCGCCGCCCGGGCCGCAGAATATTTCCAGTTGCCCGTAGGGAACCTTTTCTGCCAGGATGTGTTGCAGGTCTTCCAGGCGGGTATGGTCGCCGGGCTTGAGCCCGAGGTGCTCGAGCAC